>CAZQCK010000030.1:0-29581 GCA_964591925.1 uncultured Desulfobacterales bacterium | reverse complement strand
TATGACCCAAATCTGAGCGCAATTTTGTCCAATTTATTTCTGCCGGCCTCCTTACTTGAGGTCATCGGGTGAGGAAGCACTCGAGGGACCTTCTCTACTCCAGTTTCCAGATGGGAATCAATGGAAAAGGTTTGCCCTTGAACGAGGCGTCCGATCCTGTTAGGAATGAGCCAACCATGTTTGATCGGGAAAATCAACCGGCTTAGGGACGGCGGTTCGTGTTCTACTATTCCCCTTTGGATTGGACGAGGTGCCGGCTCTGTCAGGAGCCTGCACCACACATGTGAACAGGAAAGGAGTTTTGTATGCGTTTGGTAAAGAAAGCACTGATGATACCGGCCTTGGCTGCACTGACGGCCTGTCTCATTTACTCACCCGTCACGGCCGAGCAGGGCTCTCCCCCTCCGGAGGAGGACATCGTCGTGGTGGTGAACGGCGAAGCGATCTCCAAAGACCAGGTGGCTCGCGAGATGAGCGGCTATCAGCAAAAGCTGCTTAGTTCCGGCCAATCCCTCGACTCTGAACGTCTCGAGGCCCTCAGAGAACAAATCATCGACAGCCTTGTAGATCGGGCCCTCCTTCATCAGCAGAGCGTGAAGGAAGGAATCAGCGTGAGCGAGGAAAAGGTCCAGGAGCATTTGGAAAAGATTCGCGAGCGCTTTTCGTCTGAAGAGGACTTTCACACCGCCTTGGAGCGAATGGGCATGAGCGAGGAGGCCGTACGAGAGGAAATTCGTCGGGGTGAGGCGGTGCAGAAGTTGATAGGCGATCGTTTCGGAAGCAGCGCCGAGGTCAGCAAGAAAGACGCCCGCGGTTTTTACGACACCCATCCCGAGGCCTTTGTCCGCCCCGAGCAGGTCCATGCGAGGCATATTCTGATTCGACCCGATCCGGAGGGCGGCGAAACGGCGGAGAAGGAGGCCAGGGAAAAACTTCAGGACATTCGCAAGAAGGCCGAGAGTGGAGAAGATTTCGCCGAGCTTGCCAAGGAGTATTCAGAGGGCCCCAGCGGTGAGAGGGGCGGTGAGCTGGGATACTTTCCCCGGGGTAAGATGGCCAAGCCGTTCGAGGATGCCGCCTTCGCTCTGAAGCCAGGAGAACTGAGCGATGTGGTGAAAACTCAGTTCGGGCTCCATCTGATCAAACTCGAGGATAGAAAGCCCGAGGGCGTGGTTCCTTTCGAGGAAGTCCAGGAGGAGGTTCAGGAACACCTCGGCAGGGAGGCGGTCAGGGAGGCGGTCAAGGGCTATGTGCAGCAGCTCCGCCAGGATGCCGTGATTCAGAAGCCCGGATCGGAGAAAAAGGACGGATAACGCAAAAATGGCAGGCCTGTGAAAACCCGAACCGCTTTTCCCCGCCGATCACGGCGGAGCATGCCACTCGGTTCATGAGTCCTGATCGAGCGAGGCGTTCGGGTTTCACCCCCTCGAAATGGGGTCCAGGTGTGCGCCTGTTTTCAGGTAGTTGCGAATGTGGTCATCGACGGCGTCATCGAGGGTCATGCACCGGTGTGAACACCCGGCGGCTCGAAGCTTCTCCATGTCCGCGCAGGTGTAATACTGGTACTTGTCCCTCAGGGCTTCGGGCATGGGAATGTACTCGATCCGAGGTTCCTTGCCAAGAGCCTTGAACATGGCCCGGGCGACGTCGTTCCAGGAATGCGCTTGCCCGGTTCCGATATTGAAAAGACCGTTGGCGTTTCGTTTTTCCAGAAAGAAAAGGGTCATTTCCACGGCGTCTTTCACATAAATGAAGTCGCGCACCTGCTCGCCGTCTCCATATTCCTCTCTATAGGATTCGAAGAGCCGGATGGTTCCCTCATCCCGAATGTCCGGAAAGGACTTGTGAATGACGCTTTTCATGTCACCCTTATGGCTTTCGTTCGGGCCGAACACGTTGAAGTACTTGAGCCCCACGATGCGATCAAGCCAGCCCCGGCGGGCTGCGTACAGGTCGAAGAGGTGCTTGGAGTATCCATACATGTTCAGAGGGCGAAGGGTGGAAAGGGCCTGCTCGTCGTCTTGATATCCCTGCCCTCCGTCTCCATACGTGGCCGCGCTTGAAGCATATATGAAACGGCAGTTGGGATGCTGTGCCTGCCAGGCGGCGAGGCGGAGCGTATAGCGGTAGTTGTTCTCCATGAGAAAGTCGGCGTCCGTCTCGGTGGTGGAGGAGCAGGCCCCCAGATGGAGGATGGCCCGAATGCGGCTTCCGAAATCGCCCTTTTCCAGTCGTTCGATGAATGCGCTGCGGTCCAGATAGTCGAAAAATCGAAGGGGCACCAGGTTCTTCCATTTTTCCGTTTCGCCCAGGTGATCCACAACCAGGATGTCGCTCTCGCCTTGCCGGTTCAGACGCCACACCAGGGCGCTCCCAATAAACCCCGCTCCGCCTGTTACAACGATCATGTATTCTACCTCCCTCCACGATGATGAGGGCAGTCTAAGGCAGGTGGAATAGGAGTGCAAGCCCCGGGCGGATTTGTCCTTGACCCAAACTTGATGGCCTCGCAAAAAGTCAAAATTTCGCGCCAAGACGCAATGACCGCAAAGTGAACTGATTGATATTAAAATGGTTTTTCTTAGCGTCTTGGCGTCTTTGCGAGAGAATACAGTTTTTACGAATTAGTCAAACTTCCATAAAAGGGCGTGGCCACTGCGATCAGGTGTAACCGTCTTGTTGGCCGATATATTCTGTGAGTAATCCGGCATTTTGAGCTGCATGTAATTGTCGTCTATCAGCCGTCGCAAAAAGATCAGCCTGCCATTCCATTGCACATGCAATATGTAATACATCCATCGCTCGTAAAGTGTTAGTCTCTAATATGCTTACGGAATGGGCGATTACGGAAGGAGTAATTTGAAGCACGATTGCATCATGTACATCTTCCATCAAATTTCTTTTAATTGTACGATAATCATCCGATGATAAAATTAGCTCTCTCCGTCTTCGGTTTAGTCCATATATTATTTCAGGCACTATTATTGTGTACAAAGCCAATTGCGAGGCTCGCTGTAAAAGATAATCCAAAATTTCAGAACCATCTTCTAACACATACCTTTTTGCAAATGCAGAAGAATCACATATAATCTTCATAATTCTGATTCACGTTCTTCAATAATCGCTGATGCCAAACCACTTCCTGGAATTTGTAAACAAATGCCCGGTTTTTTCCAGGATGGCGTCTTGCGATTCTTTTCAGAAAAAGGAACTACTTCTGCAATAGGCCTTCCATGTCTTAAAAGGATAATTGTTTCACCGAGTTCAACTTCGGTAATGAATCTTGATGCTTTTTTTCTAAAATCTGTAAACGAAACTGTTTTCATTGCACACCTCCTAATTATTGTACATTGAAATGTTCATAATAGAAGGCCTTTTGTCAAGGCGTTTGTTGTGACCGGCCAACGTCTCTGGGCTCAGCCGCCGCGAGAATCGCGGTCGGCTGAAGCGCCATGTTGGGCCAGAACATCAGTGTATGGACGGATTTTTTTTAGCAGAGCCCCCATCTGCCGTTCAGCCACCTCTGTATCGTGCGCTACCTGCGCCCGCAGCCAATAACCGTTGGAAAGACCAAAGAACTTGCACAATCTCAAATCTGTGTCAGCGGTAATAGAACGTTTTCCCGAAATGATCTCACTGATGCGCTGAGACGGCACACCAATCTCTTTGGCAAGGCGATACTGACTCAGGCCCATCGGTTTTAAAAACTCTTCGAGCAAAAGCTCACCGGGGGTTACAGGGTCTAGTTTTTTCATGGTATTTTTACCTCAATGGTAATCAATGATTTCAACATCTTCGGCACCGGCTTCTGTCCACCTAAAGCAGACGCGCCATTGCCGGTTTATTCGGATGCTGTATTGTCCGGCCCGATTGCCCTTGAGTGCTTCCAACCGATTGCCGGGAGGTATCCTTAGGTCTTCAAGATTTGCCGCAATTTCAAGCTGTCTCAGTTTCCGGCGGGCAATCCTATCGATGCCTGCAAATCGCTTAACGCGGTTTCCCTTGGAAAGGGCCTCGGTGTCAGAGCACTTAAAGGATCGTATCATTTGAAAATATAGTAACGCAATGCGTGATTAACGTCAAGCGTGATTATGCGGCCCAACATTGCGAATAGATGGAAACTTGTCCACCTATACAATCCCTGTATCAGGACTGATTTTCCACCCCATTGAATATTTCGGGTGTCCCTTGCTCGAAGAATTACGGATGGGAACAAATCAGCTGTGAGTGCAAGCCCGGAACAAGAGCCGGCCTTGCGGGAAAAGGGGTTCAAACGGCTTCAGGAAAGGGCTTGACAAGGAGGAAAGCCTCCCGGTATCTTGAAAACACTCAGGCAAGAAGCCTGGAATTTCAAGAAAAATCAAGGTGTCCTGTACATGAACCAAGCCACGAAGGCCTATTCCCGGAAGGGAAAGGTTTCTTTTGTGGCTTTTTCCGTGGACCCTGGAGCAGGGGTTGAGATGTCTGAAAACAATGCACAATACACCTGCCGGGAGTATCGTGAAGAGATGGTGCTTCTGGGGCTGAGGCGAAGACTGGAGCAGGAGGACCTGCCCGAGGAGGAAATGCAGGCGCTTCGAGCCCGTTTGCAGGAACTCGAGGCTGAGATGTCGCTGGACTGATCGGATTCTGAATCCACGACGGCGGGCCGAGGAGAGCATGTTGTGATCTTGATGGTTGTGGACGGGCAGGGCGGCGGGATAGGCGCCGCGGTGATCAAGCGTATTCGGGAGGTGTTCGGTCACGGGCTGGCCATCCATGCCCTGGGCACGAATTCAGTGGCCACCTCCCGCATGATGAAGGCCGGCGCCAACAAGGGGGCTACAGGAGAAAACGCCATCGCCCATACGGCGCCGCGAGTGAATGTGATTGTCGGCCCTCTGGCCGTGATCATGCCCAACGCCATGATGGGGGAGCTGACCCCGGCCATGGCCGAAGCCGTCAGCTCCAGTGATGCGGCCAAGATCCTGATCCCGCTCACCCAGGAGAACATGACCGTGGTGGGAGTGCGGGGAGAACCCCTGCCCCACTTAGTGGAGCGGGTGGTTGGTGTGCTGAAGGAGATGGAAGCCCATGTGTGAAGCATCCGTATACATCCGAAAGGCCGGGGCGGAGGAGCTGGTCCTGGAGAGTGTGGACGTGCTGGAAGAGCAAGGAGACGAGGTTCGCATGGTGAGCATCTTCGGCGAAGAGAAGCGGCTCAAGGCCAGGGTCAAGCGCCTCGCTCTGGTCAACCACCGTATCGTCTTGGAGCCCACAGGCTGAGAGAGGACCGTTTCAGCCTGCTTCGGGGGGGTCAACATCCGTTCAGGAAAAGAGCACCAGGCAGGTGATGAAACCACCGCCCACCAGGAGCAGGCTGAGCATGCGGAAGGCCTGGCTGGCCGCCATGAGACCGAGCCCCAGCTTAGGGGTGAAGATGCCCATGTAGTAGGGAAGCTGATGTCGAAGGGCCCGGACCGGGGCGGCCAGGATGTTGCCGAACAAAAGGGCCAGCACGGTCTGGCTCACGCTCAGGGCGCCGGACTCGAGCATAGCCCCGGCCGCGGCATAGCCGGAGGTGAACTCGGCCACCAGGCTGAAGAGGACCACGGAAAAGGCCTCGACCGGGATAAGGGACGAGGTGACGCTTTCGGCCAGGATGCGGCGCAGCCACACAAAAAGTCCGGCGTCGGATGCGATCACCACGACGATATAAACGGGCAGCACGATCATCAGGACCCGCAGAATGCGGTGGCGGAACTTGCGGGCGGTTGACTTGATTACCTCGCGCCATGGGGCGGAGTCGGTCGTCTTGGCCGGGGTGTACGTCTCGGAGGGTCGCGGAAGCAGTCTTTTGGACGCGAAGAGCGCGACCAGGAGCCTGATCACTGCGGCGGCGAGGTTCAGGAGCAGATAGAGGAGACCCGCCCGGCCCACCAGGGGCAGCAGGACGAAGAAGGTCGTGGGTAAGTGAAGAAAAAAGGATGGAAAGGTGTTGAGTAGGACCGCCAGGGTGAGCTCTCTTCGATTCAAACGGCCTTCCCGGTGAAAGGCCATGAGCATGGAGAGCGCAGCGGTTCCGGACGCAAACGCCGTGGTAAAAGCCGCTCCCATTTGGGGGGACAGATGGGCCCGGTGCATGAAGGGGCGGGCGAGCAGAGTCAGCCGGTCGGTCCATCCGAGCGCCTCGATGACCTGCCCCGCAAACAGGCCGATAGAGATGAAGCAGGTCAATCGGAGCAACGGCCACAGGATTCGTCGCTGCAAGAGCGCCGGATCCGTGAGCACCCCGGCGGCGCCGTTCGGGCCGCTGAAAAAAACGATCATCGCGGCCGCGGCCAGAAGCCCCAGCAGGAGATAGAGGCCGAGGGGAAATCGTTTGAGGCCCAGGCGATTCATCTCTTCTTGATCAACAGAAGGGAGAGGTACGGCGGGGTCTCGTCCGGCAGATCCTGCAGGTTGGAGATGATCTGCTCGCCGTCGAACCCGCATCGGCTTACCAGGATCGAGTGACGCGTAAGGTCCAGGTCGTTTAGGGCCTCCATGATTTCCCGGTAGTTTCTGTACACCTTGAGCATGACCACATTGTCCGTGTGATCGATCACATCGCGGAGCTTTCGCGGGCCCATGGCGCCGGAGACCACGGTAAAGGACTCTTCGCCCTCGGCCAGTACGCGTTTTGCAGAGGCGGCTCCGGCCTGGTAGGAGGTGATGCCCGGGATCACCCGGACGGACAACTCGGGCGACTCTTCCTTCAGGGTCCGCATGAGATAGCCGAACGTGCTGTAGGTCATGGGGTCTCCCAGAGTGATAAGCGCCGCATCCCGCCCCTTGCTCAAAGTTTTCCGGACAATCTCCGCGTTTCGGCTCCAGGCGTCGTTCAGGACCCCCGAATCCCGGGTCATGGGAAAATCGAGCCGGTGGATGGGGATGCCGTCTTTGAGGTGGGGGCTCACTATCTCCACGGCGATGGAGTAGCGGTTTTTGGTGGAAGCGGCCGTGTACACCACGTCTACGCTCTGGAGCGCCTTCACCGCCTTGAGCGTTATGAGCTCCGGGTCACCGGGCCCTACCCCCACTCCGTATAGGATGCCGGTCTTCATCATGGATGTACTCCTTATCGATCCTTTCGCAGAGAAGCCAAGCAAATGCCTCGGCGAGGGATACGTTCAAAACCGCTTCGGGTGCAGGAAGGCGGCCAGGGTTTCCACGGCAGTGACCGATCGGGGTCCCGGCCTGGAGAAGGCTTGTTCGTCCACCCTCAAGATCCGGCCTTCCCGCACGGCTTTGAGGACCTCGAAGTGGGGCCGTTCGGCCGGCGGGGAAGGAGAGCGATTCATGGGGCCTTCCTGGATGACATACACGTCGGGGTCGCTTCGAATCAGGGCTTCCATGCCTATTCGGACGAGTTTTTTTGTATGGTTCAGGCAGTTCGTACCGCCGCTTTGCTCGATGACGTCGTTCACGATGGATCCCCGGCCGGCCCCCAGGAGATTGGGGTAGCGCACCTCGAAGAACACCCGGGGCCGTCGGGGAACCCCCTGAAGGCGGTCCTCCACCGCTTGTAGACGCCGCTGGAGCCCCCGATTGAGCATGGCGGCCCTCTCAGGCTCCCCGGTCAGCCGTCCCAGCCTTTCTATCACAGTAAAGAGCTCTGAGAATCGACTGGGCTGAAAAACCGCCACGCGCTGATCGTGCCGGCGGAGTTGTTCCACCACCGCCGTGGCTTCCCGCCGGCCTGCGCTTTGGAGGATCAGGTCCGGCTCGAGGGCAAGGACGAGCTCCACGTTGGGTCGCATGTGCGTGCCGATGCTGGGCTTGGCCAGGATCGACGGGGGAAGTGCGTCCGCCTTGGTTCTGGCCACGATACGATCCTCCAGCCCCAGTGCGGCCAGGATCTCGTTGTAGGCCCCGTAGAGCGCGATGATCCGTTTCGCAGGGCGCTCCAGCACCAGCTCCCGGCCCGAGTCGTCCGTAACGCGGATGTCATCCGCCCCCGCTGTTTCCGCGTGCGTCCACAGCACGGCCAGGAGAATCAGACCCGCCAGGACCCGTATCGCCTGGAACAAAGTGGGCCTGGGGGCTTCCGGTGACAGGGTGCGGCGAGACCATGATCCGGGTTCCGTAAATCGCTGAGAGATGGTTGCTGGTAAACAGCTCATGGGTCGGTCCGTCCAGGGCGACAGCCCCGTTTTTGATGAACATCAGCCGATCGCAGTAGAGCGCAGCCAGGTTGAGGTCGTGCATGGCGCATATGATCGTGGTCCCTTCCTCTCGGTTTTTTCGGCGGAGCAAATCAAAGACCTGGATCTTTCTCGCTACATCGAGGCTGGATGTGGCCTCGTCCAGAAGGAGAACCGAAGGGGCCTGAGTCAGTGCACGGGCGATCACCACACGCTGGGCCTCACCTCCCGAGACCTCGCTGACCATGCGGTCGGCCAGGGTTAGCGTCTCGGTCCTCTCCATGGCGTCCATTGCCTGGTCCAGATCCCGGGCCGTGTATCCACCCCATCGGGATAAGTAGGGATAGCGGCCCATGAGCACCACCGAGAGGCAACGGAAAGGAAACGTGACAGCGGCGTTCTGGGCGACCGAGGCCATTCTGCGGGCCCGCCACCCGGCCGAGGTGCTTCTGAGGTCTTTTCCAAAGACACGCACACTCCCTTCCCGGGGCGTAAGGATTCCCGCCAGCACGTGGAGCAGGGTGGTCTTTCCACTTCCATTGGGACCCAGCACACCGGCCACTTCACCGGAGGGAATACGCAGATTCACGTCCTGAAGAACATCGGTGGCTCCGTATCCGCAGCGAAGTGAGCTCACTTCGATCACAGGCCGATCCTCCGTTTCCGGCGCTTCAGAAGCACACAGAAGAACGGGCCGCCCAACAGGGCGGTGACGACCCCTACGGGCAGCTCCTCCCCTCCGGGGAGCAGGGTGCGGGCCAGGACATCCGACCACAGGAGCGTGACCGCACCGAGAAGCCCGGAAAGGACCAGCAGCCGATGGTGCTCCGCCCCCACGGTCATGCGCACCAGGTGAGGGACGATCAGCCCCACGAAACCGATCACCCCTGAGACCGACACGGCCGCCGCCGTAAGCAGGCTCGCTCCGATCAAGAGGATCAGCCGAACCTTTTCCAGATCCACTCCGACCTGGACGGCCTGCAGATCCCCCATGGCCAGAATGTCCAGCTCCCGCGCGTGGAACCAGATCATCACCAGTCCGGCCGCCGTATAGGGCAGCATGAACACGGCGTGGGGCCACCCTCGTCCCTGGAAGCTTCCCATGACCCAGAAAACGATGCTTGCCACCGACTCTTCGTCCAGGGATTTGAGGAGCGAGATCAGGGCGGAGAGAAAGGTGGCCACCACTATTCCCGCCAGGATCATGGTGTCCCGCCTCAGCCGGCCTTCGATTCTGGCCAGGGCGATCACGGAAAAGAGCGCCGCCACTGCTCCGCCCAGGGCGGCTGCGGGCAGCAGGCCGAACCCAAGGTACGAGCGGGCCCCGAGTCCCATGAAAATGGCCAGGGAGGCCCCGAACGCGGCGCCCGTGGAGACCCCGATGGTGAACGGATCGGCCAGGGGGTTTCGAAGAATCCCCTGGAACACGGTCCCTGCCACAGCCAGACTGAGCCCTACGAGCATGGAGAGCAGGACCCGACTGAAACGGATATCAAAGATCACCAGCTTTTTTGTTTCGTTCACGGCCGCTTCTCCGGTCCAACCGAATCCGGAAAGCAGGGCCTTGGCCGCCTCGGCCGGGGGGATGTCCATGCGGCCGAAGAGACAAGCCGCAAAGGCCGACAGGGTCACTATGACCAGCATGCCCGCGAGAAGCACCCCGAAGCGCAGGGAGCCCCGCTTCTCAGCGCTGAGAACCCGCTCACGGGTCAGGGAATCCGTATTCATGACCTGCAGATGGCCATCTTCCTGTCTGGAACCTGATTGCCACAAAAAAAAGTCCTCACGCGCGGCAATGCGACGTGAGGACTGCACCCGGTTTCCTTGGCCCTCATGACCGGCCTCTTCACCCCGCAGCCGGCCGGCCGATCGTTCCAATGGGCAGGTCTTCTGGCTTACCCGAGTTCCAGGCTCGCCTTCCCATCCCGCTTGCTGCAGGGCAGTGGCTTTCCCCTCCACGTGGAGGGCACCTGAAACCATACTGCCTCCATGGACTGAATGGAGGCCGGGATCACAGCGACGGGACCGCTCCCGCTTCACACGGGATTCCCTATTAAGCGCGTGCACCCATGGACGTAAGAGTAACATAGAGAGGAAAAGCGGTTTTTGTCAAGGCCAAAAGTGCAGGCCAAGAGTGCATGACTGGAAGAACGCCGCGTACGCTCACAAGAACGGATTTGTTTCTGTGTTGTGCAAATGGGCCTTTCACGGCACAGGGGCGTACTTGGCAAGGTACCCGCGAGGGGTGACCATTCGGCCCCCCAGCATGCGAGTCGCGCTGTTTCCGATGATCAGGATGGAAAGCATGTCCACCCGGCCCACGGGCAGGTCGGCCAGCGTGGTCACAGTGACCGATTGACCCTCCCTGGCGGCGTTTCGCACCAGGCCTGCGGGGGTCTGAGGGGAGCGGTGCTCCTGGAGTATTCGAACCGCCTCGCTCAGCTGCCAGTCCCGTTTGCGCGAGCGGGGGTTGTAAATCCCCAGGACGAAGTCCGCCGAGGCGGCGGCCTCGATTCTTCGCCGAATCGTTTTCCAGGGGGTCAAAAGGTCGCTCAGGCTGACGACGGCGAAATCGTGCATGAGCGGGGCCCCCAAGAGGGCCGCGGCAGCAGTCAAGGCGGGAATTCCCGGAAGGATTTCCACGTCCACCTCTTCACTGAGACCCTCCTCGTCCAGGATCTCCAGGGCCAGGCCGGCCATTCCGTAGATGCCTGCATCGCCGCTGCTGACGATCGCCGTGTCCAGTCCCTTTGCACATGACGCCACAGCCGCTTGGCAACGCTTGATCTCTCCGGTCATGCCCGTGGAGAGGACCTCTTTGCCGGCCAGGACGGCAGGGTCCAGGAGCTCGATGTAGGTCTTGTAGCCCACGATCACACCGGCCGTTTTCAGGGCCGCCTTTGCCGCAGGGGCGAGGTAACAAGGGTTTCCTGGCCCTAGGCTGACGATGAAGAGCTTTCCAGGGCGATCGCCAGAGTGGCGTTCCGGCTCCGGACTTTGGAAACCAGAATACGGCCCCCTCCGGCCCGTTTCATGGCCGCTGCTTCGCATACGCTTTCCACTCCCATATGATGTTTGACCGTTTTCGAAGGGGTCGGGACCTCCAGGCCCTGAAGGGCGTCGGCTGAGTAAAACGCCACGGGAACGCCCAGGGCCTCGGCTGCTTCCAGGATCCCGGCCTCGTCCTGCTTGGCCTCGATGGTGGCCAGGCCGCATAGACTCGCCCGTGCAAGACCGTGCGCCGAGAACACGGATTCCATGAGGCCCAGGATTTCACCGCTGGAGGTCCCGCGGTTGCACCCCACCCCCGCCACGAGGCAACGGGGGTGGAGCACCAGGCATTCGGGCCCTTGTGCAGGAGAGGCCTTCCAGGTGACCGTTACCGAGGGTGCGCCGGCAGGTAAGGCGTTTTCGTCCACCCTGAGGAGCTCTGCCAGGGTTTTGTCTCTGTCGGCTTTCAGCCCGAGACGGTCCTCCGGATCGGACACCGAAACGGGCTCTCCTCTGAGAACGGCCATGTTCAACCCTTTGACGGCTTCCAGGTCGGCGATGACAAGATTCTTCTCCACGGCCAGAAGGTCCCAGCTCGGCACCCCCGCCGTATCCGTGGCCGTGGTGATTACAGGAGTTCCGTTAGTGATGCGCGCTACCTCCCGGGCGAGTTCATTGGCTCCGCCCAGGTGCCCCGAGAGAAGACTCACGGCGAACCGGCCGTCCGTGTCCAGGACCACCACGGCCGGGTCCCGGTCTTTGGTCTGGAGGTGCGGGGCCACGGCACGGACCACTATGCCGGCCGCCGCCACGAATACGTGACGCTCGTATTGTGCGAAGGTCCGGTCCACGGCGCGCAAAAGACCGAGAAACGGCCGGGCCGAGTGCTCGAATGCCAGGGATTCGGGCAGGTAGAGCTCTCCTCGAAGCGCATGGGCCAGCCTTCCAGCCAGATGCGCCCCCTGGGGGGTGAGCCCGTACACGGCGGTGCGTTTTTTTCGGCTTTGATTGGATGTCGCGGCCATGGTTTTCTTTTCCTACGACTTTTTGTCAAAGGACCCGCGGAATCCGTGCCGAAAGTCCCGGCTGTACAGGCGGCTGAAGGCGGAAACCTCGTCTTGGCCTGGAAGCACGAGGAATACGGCTTGCCGTGTGACGTTTTCCTGAGACACGGTTTCCAGAAGGGTGTCGAGTGTGGCGGGGACGATTCGCTCGTCCGGCCAGCCCACCCTGTAGGCCACAATAACGGGAGTCCGTCCCGAATATCCGCCTTCTCGAAGCTCCCGGACCACTCCCTCGGGATCGCCGGCCGACAGGTATACGGCCATAGAGGCCCCGTGGCGGGCCATTTCCCGCAGGTGTTCCTGCTCGGGCACCGGGGTTCGTCCCGCGATGCGCGAGATGATCAGGGACTGGGTTTTCTCCGGCAGGGTGAAGGACACCTTGGCCGCGGCGGCCGCGGCAAAGGCCACGGTCACGCCGGGAATCACCCGGTAGGAAATGCCGTCGCGCTCCAGGAGCACCATCTGTTCTCTCACCGCGCCGTAGAGCGAGGGGTCGCCCGTGTGGACGCGGGCCACAAGACCGCCGCCACGGACGGTCATGGACATGAGGTGGTGGGTTTCTTCCAGGGTCATGGAAGAGGAGTCCTCCACCCGGGCCTCGGGGCGGGCGCAGGCCACCACCTCGGCCGGCACCAGGGAGCCTGCGTAGAGCACCAGATCCGCCTCTCGAATCACCCGTTGTCCCCGCACCGTGATGAGCTCCGGGTCCCCTGGGCCGGCGCCCACAAAGTATACTTGCACCTTGTTTTCCGTCATCGTTTGAGCCGTTTCTTCGGGTGATCCGCACGGACCACAAAGACCGGGTTCAGGGCCTCGAATCGCAGGTCCCCGGACAACGTCCGGGACCGGCTGATCTGTGTCTGGGTGACGGCCGGTTCCCATCCGGCACTCTCCAGCACGTCCATTGCATTATGCAGGGACCCCAGAAGCACCACGTGGGCCACGAGCCGGCCGCCCGGTTGCAAACGCCGGATCACAGCCTCGAGCACGCCTTCGCTCTTCACGCCGCCTCCCAGAAAAACCCGGTCCGGGTCGGGCAGTCCCTCCAGGCAGGCGGGCATTTCTCCCAGTATGGGCTCTACGGTGAATGCTCCGGTTCTACGGATGTTCATTCGAATGTGGGCCCATCGATCCGGATTCCGTTCCACGGCGAACACCTTGCCCTCCCATGCCAGGGCGGAGGCCTCCACGGCCACGGCCCCGCTTCCTGCGCCCAGGTCCCAGACCACGTGGCCGGGCTCTATGCCGAGCATCGCGAGTCCCACCCCCCGCACCTCCCTCTTGGTGATCAGGCCGTCCTTGTGGGCGAGGCTCTCTTCTTCCAGGCCCTGGTAGCGGGGAAAATCGGGTGGATGGATCGGTTCCAGGAGGATGAAGGCGAGGGAGGAAAAGGTTTCCTCCGCAGCCTGCGTGAGCCCGGTGAATGTTCGAATACGTTCGGTCGGACACCCCAGATCCTCGAATACGTGCATGCAATAGGCCTCTACGCCGCAGCCCAGAAGGTCGCGGGCGATTCTATTCGGGGTGAACGTGGAGTCGGTGTAAACCCCGATCCGCCGGCCACGGGCCGCGGCCCGGCGAAGGGGCCATAGGTCGGCGCGACCGTGAAGGGAAACCGTGCAGACGTCGTCCCAATGGGTCTTGATTCTTGCAGCGGCCGCCTGAAGCACCGAGACGTTGGGATGGATTCTGATCCGTTCCGCTCCGAGGTCAAGGACGAACCGCTTGCCGATTCCGAACAACCCGGGGTCGCCGTCGGCCAGCACCACCACCTGTTTTCCCGCCCGGTTCTCCCGGTCTGCGATTTCAACGGCCTCGCTGACCGGGGCTCGAACATGGACCTTTCGAGCCGGATGGTCCGGTAAGGCCCGCAGAAGGCGGTCCCCTCCGACAAGCACCTCGGCGTCGGCCAGGATCCGTGCAGGCTCCGGGGGGAGCCGGGTGGGGTCCAGGCCGGTTCCGATCACGTGAATGGGGAGAAGAGGGTCCAGACTCATGGCGTTTTGTTCCTTTGAACCGTGGGGCCGGTCCTGTGAGTTTTCAGAAGGCTTTCATCGAAATCGAACAGGTACAAGGCCAACTCGACACCCTCTCCCAGAAAACAACAGGCCGCTCCCACAGCCCGGCCGATAACGTCTTCGAGGATCCGATCGGCTGCGGCGTCGTTTCGAATGACCCCCAGGGCCTCTCGGCTCGTGTTGGCCCGGCGCAGGTCCTGGAGCGCGGCTGGATCCATTCCCGCCGAAGCACACCACGTGGCCAGCTCGTCAAAGTCGATGCGGCTCTTCCCGGCGTGGGTGTATGGGTGGCCTTGGGCCATTTTGATCAACTTGCCGAAGAAGGAAGCGTAGAGCACTGATTCGAATCCCCGCTTCGAAGCCTCTCTTAGGGAAAAGGCGAAGAAGTCGCCGGCCTGAATCCAGGCCGAATAAGGCAGATCAGGACGGATTCCTTGCAGGAGCCGTTCGCTCTTGCCTCCTGTGGCCAGGGCCACCGAGGTCAGGCCCTGGTTTCGGGCCACGTCCATGGACATGGTGATGGTGTCCTGATATGCCCGGTTGGAAAACGGCTTGACCGTTCCACGGGTGCCCAGGATGCTTATTCCGCCCAGAATCCCCAGCCGCGGGTTCAAGGTCTTTCGGGCGATGTTCTCTCCATTCTCCACCTCCACGGTCACAACGACCTCGCCGGTGGCGTCCGCCTCTTTCAGGGCCTCTCTGACTCCGGCCTCGATCTGACGACGGGGGGCCGGATTGATGGCCCACTCCCCCACCGGGAGGGGCAGCCCCGGCCTCGTGACCCGTCCTACCCCGGCCCCTCCCTCGATGACGACCCGGTCCGGACCCGGCGCGGGTTGAAACCTTACGATCGCATGAATTCTCGCCTTGTGGGTGACGTCCGGATCATCCCCGCCGTCTTTGATCACCACGGCATCGGCCTTGCCGTCTCCAATTGCGACGTGCGTGATCGGAATGGTCAGCCGGCCCTCACGGGGGAGCGGTACATCCACCCTGCGTGTCCGCTTGCCCTTGAGCAGGAGCGTGAGCGCTGCTTTGGCGGCCGCCGTGGCGGCGGTTCCCGTGGTGAAGCCTTCTCGAAGCCGGTTCCGTGCCATGACCCGCCTAGGTTTCCTTCCGAATTTCCAGCGCGAGCACGGCCAGTTGGTTCACCGCGGCTGCGGCCAGAGGGGATCCCCCTTTGCGCCCCTGAATGGTGATGTAAGGGACGCGATCCTGCCGGGCCAGTATCTCCTTTGATTCGGCCGCGTTTACAAAGCCCACCGGCATTCCCACTATGAGTGCCGGCGTGCAGGCCTTCTCGCGGATGAGTTCCATAAGCCTGAGCAGGGCCGTGGGGGCGTTGCCCACCACATAAACGGCCCCGTTGAGCTCAGGTGCCGCATAATCCACGGCCGCTGCAGCCCGGGTGACGCCCTTGCTCCGGGCCTGTTCGGCCACAGACGGTTCCTGCATGTAGCATATGACGCGGCAGCCCAGAGGTTGCATGCGTTTTGACGAGATTCCGGCCTTTGCCATTTGCGTGTCCGTGACCACCAGGCAGCCCCTTTGCAAGGCATCGGTGCCGGCCGTCACGGCGTTCCTGTGGAACTGGACGAGATCCAGGAGTTGGTAATCCGCCGACGTATGAATCAGACGGCGTACCACCAGCCACTCGGCTCCGTCAAACGGCCTGGGTGGGGCCACTTCGTGTTCAATGATGGCAAAAGAGCGGGTCTCGATGTCTTGGGGCCGGTTCACTTCAATGGTTTCGGTCATGGGTTGTCCTTTTATGAAACCCTTCAAATATATCAAAGGTCGTCGCCGGCAAAGGTGCGGGTTGCAGCGCACGCTTCCACGAATGCACGGGCTGCACCCGGATTGGATGCCCAGTGGAGGTGGATGTAGGAGCCGAGCACTCCCCCGGCTGCAAATCCTTCCGCTGTCTTCTCCCCTGACAGGCGGCCTGTGACGGCGTAGATTTTCTCTGAATCGTCCACCTCAGCCGTCATTCCGGAGTAGTGGAACTCGTGACCCCTCACAACGGTTTCAGCCGGGCCCAGCAGGCTGTCCCGCCGGGTGGTGATTTCCCTGTAGCCCAGCGCCCGAAGCCTGGGCTCCATTACGGCTTCAAAGGGAAACACACCGGCCATGCGATGGGCCCTGCCTTCGAGATCTACGATAGTCCGCATCAGGTACATGAAGCCGCCGCATTCGGCGTACACGATCCCGCCGGATTGTGCAAAGGACCGAACGGCCTTCTTCATGTTCCGGTTGGAGGAGAGGGTCTCGCAGTGGAGCTCGGGGTAGCCGCCGCCGAAGTAGAGACCGTGGATGTCTTCCGGCAGGGACCGGTCCCGCAACGGGGAAAAGGGCACCAGCTCTGCGCCCTCCGCTTCCAGAAGCCTGAGGTTTTCAGCATAGTAAAAACAAAAGGCTTCATCCTGTGCAATGCCGATACGGGCCCTGTTTTTGCCTGTGCCTCTTGCGGGTGGGGGGACAACCCGGAATCGAGGGGCCTGGTGCAGGAGTCGGTCCGGATCCAGGTGCGCTTCCGCCCAGGAGGCCAAGCGGTCCACCAGGGGCTCGTCCAGGACATGGTCTTCGGCCGTCACCAGTCCCAGGTGTCTGGAGGGGATCTCCAGCTTCCGGTCCCGGGGCAGGGACCCCAGCACGGGAAGGCCGGGGATGTTTTCCATGGCCTCTTCGAGCATTCGTGCGTGTGCCGGGCTTCCCACGCGATTGAACGCGACGCCCGCCAGGGAGAGGTTCACATCGAAACCGGCGAATCCGAGGGCCACTGCAGCCGCAGACCGGGCCATGGATCGGGCATCCACCACGAGCAGGACCGGTACGCCCAGCTCCTTGGCCATTTGAGCCGTGGACCCGGTCTCATCCGTTCCGGACACCCCGTCGAACAACCCCATGACCCCTTCGATCACCCCCACATCGGCTCCCCACAACCCTTGAAAAAACAGGGACCGGTTGACCTCTCTGGGCATCATCCATCCGTCCAGGTTGTGCGTGGTCCGTCCGGTTACGGCCCGGTGGTGTCCCGGGTCGATGAAATCGGGGCCCACCTTGAAGCCCTGAACCCTGAGACCTTTGCGTCTCAAGGCGGCCATGAGTGCCAGCGTCACCGTGGTTTTTCCGGAACCGCTGTGGGTCCCGGCCACGGCCAGCACCGGCACCTCATGAGGAGTGCCCGCGGGCGTTTGAAGATCGGCTTCCATAGAGTGGGTTGTCATGACTCCTTCAGCCGGTGTCGGTTGTCACCTTTGATGGTTGGGCCGTGCCGCAGGATGTCCTTAAGAGATCAGGTCCAGAATGCGATCCACCCGGCAGTGCTCTTCAAAGTGCCCGGCCAGCAGATCGTACTGGTGAAACCGGGCCAGGCGGCCCTTTTTCGGGGGACGCTCCTTGAGCCCCTTTTCTCTGCGCATGGTATTGAGAAGATCTCCACGGAAACCAGACGCGTCCAGGAGACCGTGTACATAGGTGCCCAGAACCCGCCCACCCTCCAAAACCAGTCCGTCTTCCCAGGAAGCGCCGGCTCCCGGACGGTGAATGCGCAGAAAGGGCCTGGTCCCGGATCCCCCGGGCCGGGTCCGGCCCATGTGGATTTCATAGCCGCTCACCCGTTTTCGGTTCATCAGGCAGGTTCCGGTTACTCGTTGGACCACCTTGTCCCCGGCCAGCACGGTGTCGGCGGGCAGAAGGCCCAAGCCCTTGGCCCGGGGGCGTTCGGATTCCACACCGTGTGGATCTAAAATCCGCCGTCCGAGCAGCTGGTACCCCCCGCAGATGCCCAGGACGCGCTTTCCTTGATCCGTGAATCGAACCACCGCTCGTTTCCAGCCCGACCGGCCCAGCCAGCGCGCATCCTCCATGACGTTTTTGGCGCCGGGCAGAACCAGGAGATCATAGGTGTCATCCAGCTCTTCCGGGCGGAAGAGATAGTTGAGGACCACGCCCGGCTCCCGGCTCAGAATATCGAGATCCGTGAAGTTGGAGATGGAGGGGAGTCTCAGCACCCCGATGTTCAGAGACTCGCTTCCGGTGGGGTGCAGGATCCTCCGGTCTTCCTGGACAGCCACCGAATCCTCTGGATCAACGGTGATATCGTGGTAAAAGGGCACCAGTCCCAGGACCGGCTTTCCGCTCTTCTTCTCGATGTACTCCATGCCCGAGTCAAAGAGATCCGGATCGCCTCGGAACTTGTTGATCAAAAAGCCCGCTGTGAGCTCCCGCTCCCTTCGGGTCATCAGGTGATGGCTGCCCAGGAGCTGTGCGAAAATGCCCCCCCGGTCGATGTCACCCACAAGGAGGCAGGACGCTCCTACGGCTTTGGCCATGGGGAAATTGACAAGATCATGTTCTTTGAGATTCATTTCGCAGCAGCTCCCTGCCCCCTCCATGACGATGGCATCATAGGTCCTGCTAAGCCGGTTGAAGGAGTCCAGGACGGCCTTTCGAAGCCTGGGCTTGAGCCTGTGATACTCGGCCGCCCCCATCTGTCCCAGCACACGTCCCTGTAAGATGACCTGGGAGCCCCTGTCTGAAGAGGGCTTCAGCAGGATCGGGTTCATGTGAACAGAGGGGGGCAGTCCCGCAGCCTCGGCCTGGGCCACCTGGGCCCGGCCGATTTCACCCCCCTCTATGGTTACGAAGGAATTGTTGGACATGTTCTGGGCCTTGAAGGGGGCCACCCGCACGCCTCTGTTTCGCAGAATGCGGCAGAGGGCCGTGGCCACGATGGACTTGCCCACATCGCTTCCTGTTCCCAGGATCATGATGGATTTGGCTGCGGTCATGGAAATCCGTTCGTCCTTGTCCAAAAGAATAGCCGGCCGGGTTTGCTGAAGGCGGACGCCGCGAGTCTTTGCCGTACAATCGCCTGAAGCGTGCGTGTCACTCAGCTTTTCACAGGTCCATACAAAACTCAAGCCATGTGTTACCCGCTTGAAGGCGGCGTTTGAGCGGGTTTTTGTGGAGTCTTTGTTGTTGACTCACAGCCTCTCACTGAGTAAGATCACCAGCAAAAAAGCAACTTTCTGTTACTAAGCCAAGCACTTCATTTTTATAAGAGATTGCCTTATGAAAACATTGCCGGACATTGTTGTTGCCGCTGTTGCGTTTGCGCTCCTCTTCCTTGTCCCCGTCCAAGGATTTTCCGCCGACCTCACCGCCCGCGAGATAGTGGAGCGGCAAAAGGAACGGCATGCGTTGGAAAGCGAGGCGAGCACCATCGTCATGGTGCTCGTGGACAAAAAGGGAAACCGGAACACGCGGGTCCTGAAGCGCTGGAGCAAACGCTTTCCAGACGGGCTGTACCGGACGCTCGTCGCATTTCAGGAACCGAAGGATATTGCCGGAACAGCTCTGCTGACGTGGCAGCTGGAGGGAGGAGAACACAAGCAGTGGCTCTACCTTCCCGGCCGGAAAACGCTCCAGCGCATTGCCAGTCAGGGTCGAAAAAGCTACTTCATGGGGACGGATTTCACCTATGAAGACCTGCAGCCGGACACCCTGGAGGACTACCGCTTCGAATTGAAAGGCACGGAGGAGATTGACGGTCATCCCTGCTACCGCATCGAGGTCGTGCCCGCCTCACGGGAGAAGGAACGGGAGAGCGCGTACTCCAAACGCCTTACCTGGATTCGTCAGGACCTGCTCTATCCCGTGAAGGTGGAGTTCTACGACAGGCGCGGCAACTGTACCAAAACCCAAACCAGTCACGAGTTGACCCGCCTCAAGGGAGAGGCCTGGACCGCGAAGAAGGTGCTCATGATCAACCATCGTAACGAGCACAAAACGATCATGGGCCTGAAGTCCTGCGATCCCGATATCGAGATCGATGAGTCCCTGTTCACGGAACGATACCTCCTTTCAGGAAAGCATAGGGAGTAAGCCTCTCATCAAGCAGGCGATGCGCTGCTGATCATCACCGCATCGGTCCCTGACCCTTTTGGGCGGCCGGTTCCCGGCCGTGGGAGGAAACGACGTTGTTCCTGATTTCCGTTCAAAAGGACGAGTCAGAGGGCCTATGAAGCAGCTCATGCAGTTCAGCAATGCGCATCCGTGGCTTGCGCTTCTCATCGTCGTCCTGATTTCTCTTCTGGCCGCTTCTCAGGTTCCCCGCCTCGAGCAGGACCCTTCCAGCGAGGGCATGACCCTGTCCGGCCACCCCTCCCGTGCCGTCTACGATGATACCCTGCGGACCTTTGGTTCCGACAAGATGGCCGTGGTGTTCATCCGCGACAAGGACCTTTTTTCGCCCGGACTGCTCGCCCGTATGGAGGACCTCGTGTACGACCTGGAGGACCTTCCCGGAGTGATGCGGGTGGAGAGCCTTTTCTCCGTCCAGCAGTTTCGAAACGAAGACGGTATGCTGTACCCGGCTCCCCTGATCGACTGGATCCCGGAAACCGTGGAGGAAGCGCTTCGCATCAAGCAGGATGCATTGAGCAGTCCCATGCTGGTGGGCACTCTGGTTTCCAGGGAAGGAAATGCCACGGCGATCAATATGTTCCTGGAACCGGATCCTTCAGACCCCCGGTTCAACCGGGAGTTTGCGCAGCGCCTGGATCAGCTCCTGGCCTCATATCAGGATGATTTCCAGCGAATCTACCCCCTGGGCAACCCCTACTTCTGGGCCAATGTCTCCCGCCTGATGCTGAAGGACCAGAAGCTCCTGGTCCCACTATCAGTCGTCGTTCTACTGCTTGCGCTGATGCTTATCACCCGATCCAAGAGCGGTGCGTTCCTGCCGCTGCTCACCTCGGGTACGAGCATCCTGTGGACGCTTGCGTTCATGGGCGTGAGCGGAATTCCCATGAACATGCTCACCATCATTATTCCGTCCCTGATTCTGGTCATCGGCGCCACCGAGGACATCCATCTGCTCTCCGAGTACCTGGAGGGCCTGCATCTGGAAAATAGACGGAACCGGGCCGTGCACTACATGATTCACAAGATGGGCACGGTGGTAACGGTGACCGCCCTGACCACCTTTTTCGGGTTCCTGTGCATAACCGTGAACCAGATCCCCATTTTGAGGCAGTTCGGCATGGCGGCCGCCTTCGGCCTGCTGGTGAACCCCCTGGTCACCGGCCTTCTGGCGCCGGTGTATCTCAAGGTTGCAGGCGCCCGTAGCAAAGGGCGGGGATCCGGGGTTCCGCAAACCCGCCGGACAGGGTTTGTGGACACCATGGCCAAAACCGTGTCCGGGTGGATACGCACCAGGAGAAAGACCCTTCTGGGGGTCTCCCTCGGCGTGGTGGGCGCGATCACCCTGTTTACCCCCCGAGTGCAGCTGAACAACGACATTCTCGGAGTCTTCAAGGAGGATTCCGAGATCATTCAGCGGATCCATGAGATGAGCCGGATGATGGCGGGAGTGCAGAGCTTTTCCATTCGAATCGACGCCGGACATGAAGGCCTGTTCAAAGATCCCGAGCACCTGGCCCAGGTTGCGGCCATTCAGGACTTCATCCGCGATCAGGGCCGGTTCGACAAATCCTTGTCCCTGGTGGACATCCTGAGAACAATCCAGAGGGCCATGGAAGGAGAAGCGGTCTCAACCCCTGCGGGGCTCCCTGAAACCGCGGACCGGGTTTCGCAGTACCTGCTCTTGCTTCCGCCCCGGGAGATCGAGCGCTATGTGTCGCCTGATTTCAGCAAAACCAACATAGTGGT
This sequence comes from uncultured Desulfobacterales bacterium, assembly GCA_964591925.1. Classification (GTDB taxonomy): domain Bacteria; phylum Desulfobacterota; class DSM-4660; order Desulfatiglandales; family HGW-15; genus JAIPEI01. Next base: position 7,666 of record CAZQCK010000030.1, on the reverse strand, counting down.
GCGACACAACCTCAACTCCTCACACGAGCAGAAGGCGGCCATCGAGGAGCTGAAGAGCTACATAGAGGACATTCTCAACCCCCACTTCACGTATGCGGTAACAGGGGAGAGCATCCTTACGCTGCAGGCTGCGGACGCCATTGCCGAAGGTCAGGCGAAATCGGTCCTGTTGCTCATCACCATCGTCTTCGTCATCATGTCCCTCATGTTCATCAACATCAAGGCCGGGCTTCTCTCCCTGGTGCCCAACATGATCCCGGTGGCGTTCAATTTCGGTCTCATGGGCCTGCTGGGCGTTCCCCTGAACATCGGCACCGCCATGGTGGCCGCCATAGCCATCGGCATCGCCGTTGACGACACCATCCACTTCATGACCCGCTACAACACGGAGATGGGGCGCTTCAAGGATGAGGGCAAGGCGCTGGAGGAATGCATCAAGATGGAGATGCTGCCGGTCTTTTCCTCCTCTGTGGCGCTGGCTCTTGGTTTCTCCGTGCTGGCCTTCTCCGGGTTCGTGTCCATCATCCATTTCGGCCTGCTCTCCGCCACGGTCATGTTGGTGGCTTTTCTCTCCGACATTCTCGTGACCCCGGCCTTGCTCTCCCGAACGCGTCTGCTCACCCTCTGGGATATGATGGGCCTTCATCTTCGAAAGGAGGTCGTGGAGCGTTCAGAGTTCTTCCGCGACCTCAAACCCTGGCAGATGAAGAAGATCATACTGCTGGGCCGCATTCGGGAGGCCTCGGCCGGAGGGGTCCTTTTCGAGGAATGGGAAGAGGGTAACAGCATGTTTCTCCTACTCAAGGGCGAGGTCCAGGTGTTCGGCGTTCGGGAAGAATCCGACGAGGAGGTCCTGTACAATCTCCTTCTTCCAGGCGACATCTTCGGGCAGATCGCCATGCTCGAGCCCGGTCCGAGGTCCGCCACGGTCCGGGCCAAGAGCGATGCCACGTTTGTGGAGATCAACCGTGAGGACTTCGATCGAATGCAGAGGATGTATCCGCGTATCGCGGCAAAGGCGTTGCGCAACATGGCCAGGATACTAGGGCAGCAGCTGGTGATCAGCAGCTGGAGGTACAAAGAGACGGAAAGGAGATGATATGAAGCGCGGGCTTTTCCGCTTTTTCCTTTTTTTGATCCTGTGCCTTGCGGCGTTTCCCGTGTACGCCGGAAATCAGGAACTGCTGGAGCTATTGGATTCTCACATAGACTCTGAGAAAGATCCGGATGCGGAAGGGGTCCAAGGGCCGGCGGACGAGCAGGACGACACCTTGTTTGGACAGCTCGGGGATCACCTGGCAGCCGAGCTGCGGCTTCGGTTCGTCCACTATCCGGACACTCCCAGCCTGCTTGTCATTGATCCCGACAAGGACGAGAACGAGGGGGAGGCCCTTTTGCGATGGTCCACGTGGACGGAAAAAGGGCTTTTCAGTGTTCACGCATCGGGCTGGTTCGAAGGTGGAACGCAGGAGGACACCTATCGCGGTGTCAGCCCGGTCCTGGAGGACAAGAGCAGAAAGCGTCGCTACGCCGAGCTGAACGAGCTGTATGTGACCCACTCCGGCGACCGGGGGGACCTGACTTTCGGAAAAAGGATTTTTCAAAACGGAATCGCCTCGATCTTTTCACCGGCCGACCGATACAGCTCCCTCGACCTCACGGACCCTATGGATTACAAGGTTTTCGGCTCCTGGATGGCCGCTTACGACTGGTTCATCCATGATACCACCCTGACCTTCAGCGTGCTTCCCGTGTTTCAACGAAAAAAGCTGCCCGGCCTGTACTCACGGTGGGTCGACACGGGCCTGACCGGAGACATTCCTGATCTGTCCACCTACTCCCGGGACGATTTTGAAACCGGCAACGTGCGAATCGACGAATCGCCCTTTCGGTTCGTTATTCCCGTGGGCGCGCAGGACGAAATGCTCTCGGTGATGTACTTTTTCTGGGGGCTGTTTTTCGCAGACGCGGCGGAGAGCGGAGACCTGCGGGTGCAGTCGGACCGTTTGCTGGGAGCGATTCAAAACAGCGAGCTCGCTCCGGTGGAGCGATTGCCCGAGCCCGGCCTGAAGGACGCCGGTTGGTTTGCTCGGGTCAAGCATCCCATAGGTCTCTGGGATTTCTTTCTCTCCGCGTACTACGGCCCCGGCCTGTACCCGGTGCTCAAGCTGGAAAGACGCGGAGATCTTCTTGCTCTCATCAAGGAAAACCCGGACGTGTTCAACCTGGCCGGGGGGTTCTCCACCACCTGGAAGAGCCTCGAGCTGCACGGAGAGGTTTTGTACAACGTCAGCGTGGACGACAAGGACGAAAGCTACCTCAAGGGGGTGGTGGGATTCACTTACTCCAATCAAAGCCTCGCCCGCGCCCTGCATCTTCGCAGGATCGATTTGAGCGTGGAGTATGCGGGCGAGTACGTGACGCACAAGCAGAGCGAGCCTGGGTACATAGCCACTTCCCGCTACGCGCGTATCGGACGGGAGGACATCTTTGCAACACTCCGGGTGGGTGTCACGGACGACCTGTCGGTCTATGCCGGGCTGGATGAAACCCTCTGGAGTGATTCCCGGTTCTACCGGGTCGGGGCGGAGTACCGTCTTAGGCCGGGCCTGACCCTGGATGTGGCCATGGAGCGGTTCGAGGGCGCCTTTTTCAGCTACTACGGTCACTGGAGCGAAAACGATCGAATCTACACCATGCTCAAGTGGACCTACTGATTCCCCTTGACGGTGTTCCGACCGCCGTACACAACCCGCAAGCTTCTTCGTGCCTCGAGGGCGAACTCAAAGCATGGATTGCATGGACGCCGTGGCATCTACGAGCCGTTCAGCAACAACGCGAACCATGGCCTTGTGGAGTTTGGCAGTCAGGTCCGGGTCTTCCTTTTCCAGCCGGTCTAAGGCCTCCATGCTCAAATGGAAGGCCACCGTGGGGCGGCTGACCAGTACCGTAGCGGTGGCTGCTGAATTCGTATACAGGCTCAACTCTCCCACCACGCTTCCCATCCCATACGTCCTGAGGCGGATCCTGGTCCCGTCCCGGCGCTCGAGCCACGCGGTGACCTCTCCTGTTTCTATGAAGTACAGGCCTGCGGGCGGGTCTCCCTGTTGGACCAGCATTGCGTCCGCCCCGCCTTGGGTTCCTTTCATCTTGAATCTCCCATGGGGTCTCAAAAAACGTTTCGAGTTTCCCTTTGTCAAGATCAGGGGGAAAAACGCCCGGACGACCGGTCCTCGCGGGGCTCGTGCCACCAGTGATCGTTGTGAGAAACCGGATCATGGGCCTTCCATTGCCCCCCCACCAGGAGGCTTGGTGAGCGGTCGATTTCATCCCGGCCGCAGCGCAGCAGCCGATCGAAGGTCATCCACCAGCCGAGCAGGAGACCGTGCTTTTGAAACGACTCGCGGCTGTAAACGGAGCAGGAGGGATGCATGGGGCAGGTACCGCTTCGGACCGCAGAGAGATGGTTCAATCCCTGGTCGTAAAACCAGAAAACGGCTTGTGCCGGCGCAGGCGCCCGGCCCGCATCCTTTTTCGGCTTTCCCGAGGCGGCACAGCCGATCAGGCAAAGAACCACGCTGAGGACAAGTAGACGCGGCATGATACTCCTTCAGCTCTTTCGAATGCGAAAGGCGTCCACGGCGGCGACGATCAGGTACAGCCCTCCTGCGAGGACAATGGTCGTGGCACCCGCAGGAAGATCGGGGCCGTAGCTCAAGGCCAGGCCGGAGAGAGTAAAGAAGGCGGCCAACGCGGCGGAGAGGACCATGGTAAGCCAGAGCCTGCTGGAGAAGTGCCCGGCCACGGCCACCGGCAGTGTGAGCAGTGCAATCACCATGACCACACCCACCACTGTTACGAGCAGCACTACGGTGAGCGCGGTGAGGCAGAGCAGAAGGAGATAATAGAACTCCACGTGCACCCCCCTCACCCGCGCGAACTCTTCATCAAAACACAGCGCCAGGAGCTTATTGTAAAAAAGAAGGGAAAAGAGCAGGACCACCATGTCGAGCCCCAGAATCAGGAAAAGGTCGTCGGCGGACACCATGAGGATATTTCCGAAGAGGTAGCTCATGAGGTCTTCGTTGTACCCCGGGGTCCGGGAGATAAACAGGATTCCTATGGCCATGCCGATGGCCCACACCGCGCCTATCACCGTATCCTCCCGCTGGCGGGCGAAAAGACTGACAAGCCCGATGACCAAGGCTGATATCAGAGAGGCGGCCACAGCGCCGTACAGGGGATGAAGCCACGGCCAATCAAACACGACTTGACAGAATCGGGCCGCCCCGAGCCCGGCGAGGACACTGTGAGCGATGGCCCCGGCGATGTAGGTAATCCGCCGGGTGACCACATAGGTCCCTATCACGCCGCAAGGTACGGCGGCAAGGATACCGATGATCACGGCGTGCTGAAGAAAGGCGTGGCGTTGAAGGTCCGTCAGGAAGTCCGCCAAGAATGCCCCTCCTCACTACATCGATGGTCGTGCCTCACCATTTGTACATTTCCTCCGTAGAGCTCGTGGATCATTTCACCGGTGATGGAGCTGGTGGGGTGAACCGCCAGACGCCGGTTGACGCAGACCACGCTTCTAACGTAGCTGGAGACGAAGCCGAGGTCGTGGGTAACGAGCATAATGGTCATGTGCCGGTTCAAATCGTCCAGTATTTCGAAAAGCTCCGTTTCGATGGCGGCGTCCACATTGGCGGTGGGCTCGTCCAGCAGGAGCAGGTCGGGATCCGAGGCCAGAGCCCTTGCGAGAAGGACCCGCTGTCGTTGGCCTCCGGAGAGCTGGCTGAAGGGACGTTTTACAAGTGTATCCATTTCCATACGTCGCAGTGCCTGAATCGCCGCCACCCGATCCTCGCGGCTGTAAAATCCCAGTCGGGAGCCGTAACCGAGTCGCCCCATGAGGGCCACGTCCAGGACGTTGACCGGGAAGAGAAAATCAAAGGTGGTTTGCTGGGCCATGTAGCCGATGCGGGGACGCGCCCTGGCCGGTGGTTTCCCGAATACCCGGACCGTTCCCCGAGTCGGCCTTATCAGACCCAGAATGATCTTGAGGAGGGTGGTCTTGCCCCCGGCATTGGGCCCGACGACCGATACGAAGTCGCCCTCGGCCACCTCCAGATTCACGTCCTCCAAAACGGATAGGCCGTTGTAGGAGAAGCTCACGTCTTGCAGGCGAATGACCGGCTCCTGCATGCGGATTCCTTTCCTCCAACTGAATTGAGCGATTGTTGTAAGAGATCCTTCAGCTTGTCACTCCCGCTCCGGATAGCGACCGGCGATGGATTTGAGCACGTCCAGGCAGCCGAAAAAGGCCTGGATGACCTCGGGATCGAAGTGGGTCCCGGAGCTTTGGCGCATCTCCTCTAGAATGCGTGCCTCGTCCCAGGGCTCCTTGTAGGATCTTCTGGAGCAAAGGGCGTCGTAGACGTCGGCCACGGCCACGATTCGTCCGAATAAGGGAATTTCCTCTTCCCGTTTCGGCCGCGGATTACCGTCGGCGTCCTCGAACCCCGGAACAGGCTCCTCTGTGAAGGGGTCGACGTATCCCGGGTATCCGGTCCCGTTCCATTTTTCATGATGGTTGAGGGCCACCTCGGCGGCGATTTCATCGAAATCGGAGTTGATGTCCTTGAAGAGACGGGCGCCGAGATAGGTGTGGCTCTTAATGATTTCATACTCGTCTATATTGAGGCGGGCGGGTTTTTTGAGTATCAGGTCGCTGATCGCCACCTTGCCCACGTCGTGGAGCATGGCGGCCATGCGCAGGACGTCTTTGCGCAGGGTGACGTCCTCCAGGGAGATTCCTCTTCGCCTGCTCCACTCCTCGTAAATTTCCACCGAGTAGGCGCCTACCCGATTGACATGGGCCCCGGTTTCTTTGGGATCGCGAAGCTCGGCCATGCTGATCATGCGAAGGATGATGTCGCGGGTCATGCGGGCGCGTTCCACGGCCAGGGCCGCGCTGGTGGCAAAGTGCCGGATCTGGGTTTCATCCGATGGTGTAAAAGAAACCGGGTTGCCGTCGTCGTCCCGGGTGTTGATCACCTGCATGACACCAAGAACATTCTTCCGTTGATTGGTCAGGGGAACGGTGAGCATGGATCGGGTTCGATAGTCGGAGAGGTCGTCAAAGCTGGAGTCAAAGGCGTAAGGGGTGGTATTATTCAGATGGTAAACATCTGAGATGTTAACGGTTTCATTGTGGTTAGCTACATATCCCGCGATGGAAGCGTCATTGACCGGGATGGTGAAGGTGTTGTAGATGAGTTTCCGCCCCGGGCCCAGTCGTTCCCGAAGCGTATCGTTCTGGGTATAGCTGAACTCCAGCTTGTCTCCCTCCTTGAGATAGATGGAGCCGGCGTCCGCGTTGAACACCTTGCGCACCCTCGTGAGGATTCGCTCCAAAAGCAGGTCGATGTCTTTGACCTCGTTTATGTCCAACACGATCTGGGTGATCAATTGCAGCTTTTTGTGCTCACTCAGCATGAGAGCTCCAGGGTTGAGATGCCGCGGAGTTTCCTGAAAAGTCTCCCTGTTGCAAGAGTTCTATAATCATGACGGCGTTGCAAAAGGCCTCGAACCAAGTCTTTCGCCCTCCGGGTTTCAACGGGTTACAGCGCCTTAGGCAAAGGTTGAGCGGGCTTTGGCGAAACCGTCAATCATGGATGGATGGGCGGTGGGCAAGCTGATTCAGGTGCTGTTGGATGACCTCCCCTTTGGTCATCCCGGCGATCCAGTCATCGGGAATCGCGCCCATCCCCAGATGCGCTCCCAGAACCATTCCGACTATCAGGTTTCTTCCCGCGCTGTCCCCCCCGGCCATGACCGATTGAATCAGACCCTCCTTCAGATTTTGCTCATGGCGGGATATGAGATGGATGACGGAAGGAAAGGCCTGTTCCGTATGACAGGTCTGGCCGAATCGCCGGATGGCCTCCAGGCTTTCGGTTTCTCTGGAATCTAGGCCCGCACGAATCCAAGGCCCAATCGGGGTGTCTTCAAAGGGCCGGGTGTTTGTTTCTATGGCCGCAGTGGGAGAGGCCCCTTCGAAAATGGACAGGACGGTGTGGGCGAAAAAGAGCCCGCAGTGGAGTACTATGGGGTTGTTGTGGGTCATGCGGGTCTGAGCGCGTATCGCCTCTTCAAGGGTTTCCCGATCGTCGGCATAACAAAACACCAGAGGCGCGATGCGAGATGCACCGGCCAGCTCGTCGGAGAACGATCCGGCCTCTTCGGGTCCCTTGCCGTCTCGGGCGTTGCGCAAGGTGGCCTTGGTCGCCTGATCAAAGTAGCCGTCATAGGATCTGAACAGATCCTGCCAGCGACGCCAGAAATCGTCCAAGTGGAAACCGCCCCGTCGGGCCAAGGATTCCAGCAGGACAAAGGCCTGATCCCCGTAATGGGTGAAATCGCCGGCCGCCTTGTTTGCGTGAAAAGAGTTTGCAGACGGCTTGCGTAAGGATTCCACGCGTCCGAATTCCTTCTCGATTCGTTCCGTGTCATAGATCCAGTGGGCGCCCAGTGCATGGGCGTCCGCGGCAAAGGAGGCCAGGACCATGGCTCTGCCGTTCACGTGCATGGATACTCTCTTTCGTCTAGTTCGTTTCCATCCGGAAAGGGTCTTTTTTGCCAATCTCATCGTCGATCAGCGAGG
>CAZQCK010000029.1:0-29762 GCA_964591925.1 uncultured Desulfobacterales bacterium | reverse complement strand
CCTTCCGCGCGGCGCCCGGCCTGCGACTAGGCCGCTGGCGGCTCCCGCCAGCGGCCCATTCGCTGGACGTTCTCCAACGAGTGCAGCGTGGCATCCACGATGCCCATGAGCCCGTTTCGCACCCACTCGGCCAGGGTCGCATCGTCCAGCTCCACCAGCTTGTTCCGGTCGATCCCCCGGAACCCGGCCACCTGATGCTTCTTTCCGTCCGCCTCCAGATTGAACCGCTGCTCTGTGATCACGCCCTTTTCCTCCAACGGCTTCAGCAATCGCTCCGTGGCCATGAGCTCCTGCTGGAGGCGCCCCAGGAACTCCTGGGCCTTAGTTAGAATCTCGGCGGCCTCCCCGTTGGCCGTGAACAGGGGGTCTCCCTGGCCTTCCTGAAAGTGAGGGGCGTCCCGGTCGATGCAGATGGCGAACTCCTCGGCCGTCCGTCCCTTGGCCAGGATGAAGGGGTAGCGCCGCACGTGGGCCGGCACGTACGGGACCGTCCACCGTCCCTCCGCGTCCACGAACGCGTTTTTCCCCTTCTGAAGGGAGAGCAGGGCCTGGGGTATCAGTGAGTCCTTCACCGGAAACACGATAGGGTAGTGCTTGGCCGCACGGGGCACTTCCGCCGCGCTGAGCGGGGCCACGGACAGATCTGCGGCAAAGCCGTACCCCGAGGCCGGCTGGAATCGAAGGTCCGCGTGATTTTCCTTGTTGAGCACTTCCAGGTTCTCGAACATGTCTGTCTCTCCTAACATCGAGGCCCCGCCTCATAAGGGCGCGGCCGGAATGGGCCTCTTCGAGAGGCGTGTGTGCAGGTTATCGGGTCTACCGGGGGTGCGCCCCGTTTCGACCGCTCACCAGCTTGTATATGGAAAGCCCGAGCGGGCGCGAGGTCACCTGATCGTACCCGGCGGCTTCGAGCATTTCCCGGTAGGCGCCCGCGCTTCGTCGATGCCCACCGAGAAGGGTGAGCATGAAGGCGGAAAGGGCGTTCCCTCGTTCGGTGCGATTCTCCTCCTCCTGCATGGGCTCGACCACGTAGAGCGTGCCGCCGGGCTCGATGCAGGCCCCTACGCGCGCCACCAGCGCGGAGGCCTGCGCGTCGCTCCAGTCGTGAAGCACCCGGCAGAACACCACGGCATCCGCAACGCCCTTCGGCAGACGGTCACGAAAGAAATCCACAGGCAGGAAGTGGATGCGATCCTGCAGCGCCCCCTCCTTCTCCATCCGCTCCCGTGCGCCTTCGCACACGGCCGGCAAGTCCGCCACGGTGACCCGCATGTCCGGAAAACGGACGGCCAGGGCCGAGGCCAGGGCCCCGTATCCGCCCCCCACGTCCAGGACGTGGCGGTGACGGCCGAAGTCGTGCTCCGAGAGCAGGACCTCGCTCAGTTGGCGCTGGGAGGCGGCCATCACATCGGAGTAGGCCGCCACATCGGACCGATTGAGTTCCCTGGGATCGTCGGTCTTCTTGTAGCCCCAGAAACCGGACAGGGCGGACTCCTGAAACCGGCCGCTCTTGAGGAGCGAGGGCAAGTCCGTGAGCGATGCGTAGAACAGAGCCATCTCCCGGCTCCAGCTTTGAACGGCGTCGTGGACCGGCAGCACGGCTTGAGCGAGGGGGGCGAGGGAGAGCCTTCCGCCCTCCTCCTGAAGGGCCTCACAGGCCACGAGCACGTCGAAAAAGGCCTCGGTAATGGGTCCCTCGGCCAGACCCAGCCGCTCCCGCAGCTCCGCCCGACTCAGGGCGCCCGGCTCCAGCGCCTTGAACAGGTCCAGCTCGAGCGCGCTCATCAGCGAGCGCGACACCGCAAACGACTTGACCTCATCCAGAAAGGCCTTCAGCACAACGGCCGATCCTCCTTCCGCTGCCAGCCGGGTTCTCTGACCTTGACCACCTTGCCCGGCACACCGACCACCGTGGCATTCTTCGGCACGTCTTGAATCACGCTGCAGCCCGCTCCCACGGTGGACCACGCCCCGATACGCCGCCCCTCCAGGACCACGGCGCCGGTGCCCAGAAAGCACCCCCGACCGCAGGCCACCCCTCCGGAGAGGTGAACCCCCGGCGAGATCGTCGCAAAATCCTCGATCACGGCGTCGTGCCCCACGGTGCAGGCCAGGTTGACGTGTACGTGCCGGCCGATGCGGATGCCGTTGGTCAGGATGCAGCCCGCGGTGATCACGCTCCCCGCTCCCACCTCGACCCATCGCGTCAGGGCGGCGTCCGGGTGCACCACTGTGCAGAACCGAACCCCCGATCGCAATACGCGCTCGACCAAGCTTCGCCGCTGGGCGGAGTCACCCACCGCGCACACCGCCTCGACCCGCTCCGAGTGTGCCTCGAGCCAGTCCATCCCCCCCAGCACGGGCTTGTCGTTCACCCGAGTCCCCGGAACAGCGTACTCCGGATCCACCACAAAGCCCAGCACATCGAACCGCCGCACCTCCCGGTTGCACGCCTCGAGCACATCCAGGACCTCTCGCCCGAAGCCCCCGGACCCAATGATAGCCACCGCTTTCATCAAACCGGACACCGGGGCATTCCGCCCGAAAAACCCATCAGGTTGCGACATCTTCCCGCATGACCGCCCCTCTCCCATCCGAAGCGCCGCCAGACCCGGCTGTCGTAGTAGTAAATCCGGACCAGGTAGTCCTCCGGCTTGAGGTGCTTGATGCAGTAACGCCGGATTTCCTTGGCGCTGTAGTAGAAGGTCTTCTTTTCTATGGCCCGGCGCCTCATGAACATGCCGTCGACAAAGACCAGGACTTTTCTCATAAAACGTCTCGAAAGCGTGTCAATGGCTGGACCGCCCGGTCGGCCTCTGTGGTCTCCTGTCCCAGCGCTCTCATGCAAAAGGGACCGTCCTCGATCTCAGGTCGTAACTTAGGGGTTTTGATACATCAAATCAAGCTCTTTCTCTATATGAGCGCCTCAATGGGCCTCATGGCCGACGTATAAGATCCCTCGGAAACCAGGGCGAGATGTCCGAGATAGTCACGGCCCTGACGTACTTCGGGATTCTCTGCCCCTTCAGCTGAGTCGGGTAGCCGCTGCAGTCCAGCTTTTCGTGACGGTACAGAATGATACGGCATGGCCCGAGCCTTCCCTACCAGGTAAGCTTTGCCGCAGGCACCGGGGTGCGCGTGGCGGTGAGGGCCGACGCCGGGAATCGATTCGAGGCGTGGAGCGGAGACCTTCAGGAAAAGGGCTGGGAAGGCTCCATCGAGGTAAACGGGGACCTCTCCGTCGCGGACGCGTTCGCCCTCTCTTGAAAAGCAGGGAGGCCGTTTGGTGTCTGTGCCCCCCGGAAACATATCGCCTGCAAGGTTTGCCGGGCGTCTACGTCTTTTCAATCAGCAGTATGAATCTCGGTGCCGCCGGCGAGAGAGGACGCAACCATGGCCGTAGGTCGTATGCAAGCATGACGACTTGCCCTCACACAGCCGAGGAGGATCTCCCCCTTCACCATGCCCGAGTCGTATGCTCAACACTATTTGACTTCCATTTCAATCATCTATATAAAAGTTTGAAACAACATTTTTGTCCTTCTCAAACCGAATTTTCAGTTTATATGGAAAAATGAATTCAAATACAGGTCTTTCGCCCATATGGCCCAGATCATAAATATAGTAATTGCTGAATGATTCATCCGGAGAACCAAGGAACTCCTCAACCTCGGCTCTTTTCATACCGACTAAATCATGTTGTTGGACAAAACTATCTATCATTCGTCCTCGCTCTTCAGCACCCGAAGAAACCCAAGAACTGGTAGTATAAGGTTCATGGTAGTAATAGATATCTACGATATTAAATTTGATGGATACAACAAAATAAAGCGCTATCGCACAAACAAATGCTATTCGGTCTACTCTTTTCTTGACCCTGCGATCCGCAGCGCCCAGTTGATTTTGGTTGTTTTTATCTCTGCATGGAACAACAATAGACCAGATAAATTTGGACAGAACATGTATTGCCAGGGCACATACAAAAAGATATGGCAATGAAAACAAAAACCAAAGGCCTATTCTAGCGATGATATTGGGAGTGTGCATAACCGATCAGTCAATCATTGGTCATTTGCAGATAAACGCATCCTGCTTTTCACTAGGCCGACCATGCCTCGAGTTCGAGGCGGCGTCGATCCAGCTACGGAATCCTGGCCGACCCGCTCGAGCATTTGCAGAACCAGGGGAGACGGAGCTCCTTCATACATACGATCATGCGATCAGCGAAGGATCCCCGGGCCGACGAAACGGCGGCCCATCCTTGGCAGATCATGGCGCCCGGGGACAGGCTGCCGGCGGTCGAGGAAGAACGCGGCAAGGTCGTCCACGCATAGCAGTGTGCGTTTTGTGAATGAGAAGTCAAGCCGAAATCGATGGCCCAGCCCTTACGCTCGCAGGGTACGGCCTCTACGCGTGGGATGTTCAGGAAACGGCGTTAATCCAAGCCTCGAGCGAAAGGGTGACCAATGCGGTAGGAGACGAGCTGCTGCTGAATGTGTACACCGGGCCGGTCACCGCATTTGGCCTGGCCGATCAGGGGGCGGACGGTTCGAAGGGTTCCTGAGCGGGCTCACCTTGGGTGGAAGGCACGAGATCTTCGCGTATGCCATGGACACGGACGGGGGACGGCGAGGACAAGCCTGCCGCGTCTTTCGAGGGGTAAGGTACGTGTGCGACCAAGTGTGGACGCGTCTTTCCCCGTTGGCCTACGAGGGTCTCCTGAGGCTATCATCCGGGCGACTGGGCGTAAACTTTGGTGCGGCGTAGTGGCTGTACACCTGGAGCTCGAGTGAGGGCTGGCGGCGTCTGTCCACCGGCGATCCAGGCTCCCTGTGCGCAATGGATCTCAACGGCGACGGGGTGGAGGATCTGGCTGTGGGTTTTGCCGGGTACGGGGTGTACGTCTGTAGTGGTCAGGAGGAAAGCTTGACGAAAACTCGCGATGCCTTGCCGGACTGGATCATCGGAATGAAGTAGATAAGCGGGAGCAGGTTACCGGTGGAAGCTCACGTCCTCTGTTCCGAGCTGCGGTCCATGGGGTGCAAATCACTGAAGGATGAGCATCGGCGGCGAAAAAGGATTCTCAAACCGCGTGGAGGGCCAGGTGCTACCGAACGATCTCGGCTGTATTGCCGGCGGCTGTCATTCTTCTATTAGGGATCTGTGAAAGCCGCGCTACAGCGGACTGCGGGCTTCACGAAGACTGTGAAACCGTCCTGATCTATACCCAGGCATGGCAGCTGTTCGGGGGCCCGAATCCTCAGATCAGCCCAAACGGGCGGAACGGTGCGTACGCCCTGAATATCAACGAGATAGGACACTACGATTAAAGGTAGGCCAGGTAGTGATATCGATGGACAAAAAAATTCCAAAGGGGCTCGTCTCCGCTCTTTCGGACCATGGTCAAGGTCAACGGGCCGTACTCGAAGACTTCTCCGTCGAGGAGGCATGATACAGGAAGAGATAATGCTGGCCGGCGACGTGCTTTTTGCCGGAGAGGCAGCTGAATCTCGCCGTGACGTTCCAGGGCAATTTGGAGGAATTTTTTAGCCCTGAATGAGCAAAAAATGGGAGTATACACCGAATTGCTTTTCTTTGCCGCCGTGTAGCGCTTCGTTCAGCAAGGCGCTTGAGCCGACGCCAACAAGCCGGCGCGGTTCACCTTTTACGTGGGGCTGAAACACAAAGGAACACATAACGATGATAATCACAAATGACTTTGTAATGCTGAATTTCCCTAAGACAGGTAGCTCCTTTGCCAGAACAGTTATAAAGCAAGCATATGCTAATCGATTATCGAATACGCGTAGATTATTTGTTAAGTTACGTATATGTAAACCAAGCGTTATAGAGCTTATGATGCCTAAGAGAGATGAGCTTTTAAACTATAATATCAAAGATCAGCATGGAACATTACGACAAATACCTAAGATTTACCGAGACAAACCAATATTTAGTATCACCAGAAACCCTATCTCTCGTTATATATCAACTTATCTATTTAGATGGTGGGCTGAATATCCTCCAGTAGATATTCACCTTATTCGTAAAAAATATCCTCACTTTCCGGATTTGTCCTTTTCAGAATACTATGAGATGATTCACATTTATGGAAAAAAAAACAGGCTGTCTAAAATCAATCCTAAACTTGATATAGGCTTACACACTATACAGTTCATTCAATTCTATTTTGATTATCCTGAGTCTGTGTTAAAACAGATTGATGACGAGTATATAAATGAAGAGCAGTTTCATGCTGACATGGGGCCTATCAAGTTTCTCCATCAAGAAAGCTTAAACGCTGATCTTAGAGAATTTTTATTGAACATTGGCTTTAACTCGGATCAAATTGCATTTATTGACTCAATTGGAAAAATTAATGTAACAGATAATAGCAAAAAAGATATTAATATCACCGAATTTTACTTAGAAAACAGTATTCAAAAAACAATCATCGAGCGAGATAAGCTTTTGTTCAGACTTTTTCCTGAGTATCTTCCAAAGCAATAGTTCAGCCCAACCAATAAGAACATATCGTGAGGGCGAAGCGAAACACTGTCTTACCCTCTAGTTGAACAAGCCCAGCATGTGGGGGCTCAACATATACGCAAACATATTTTTCACCTAGGTTGAGCGATTTATAAATCTAAACACCCCTTTTCAATCGGATACTGATATGTTAGATATATTTAAACGCTATTTTAATACATAAACTTTCGCCTAAAAATTATGGATACGATGAGCGAAGCGTGTTACCAGCGAGACGAAAGCAAGCAGAAAATTTTCAAAAACGAGCCGACCGACGAGCGGATCACCGGGCGTGGGGGATCACTTTGTTTGTCCATTATATTAATCAAATCAATGTTTTTCCAATTTTCCTCTTGCCATTTCTCGGCTGCCTTCGCAAGAGCCGCAAAGGAGACCCGGTTGTAAATCTCCTCAAGCAAATGTTCTGTTTCTGCCTTGACGGCACCAGTCGCCACCTGACCTACTTCGACACCTTGCAAAAGGATGCGGGATACGCGGCCGCGATCGAAACCGCGCCTTGTGACATGGCTTCTTCGCATGCGGTCAAGCGATTCTGTCAGGCCTTCTTCCGGCCGCTGGTCCGGGGCCGGAAGAAACACTGGGACTTCATGATCGTGCTCCAGGACGATTCGTTGCCCAGCGTATGGGAAGTGGGGGCCTGCGCAAGCTGCACGGCAAGAACCAGCTCGAGCGAAGGTGGGGTGAGCGGCGGCTGCACTTCTGGTGAGTCAACGTGATTGAGTATCGCTTCGGTCAGAACCAGCGCAAACGACAGGTCGTGCATGTGGTGGTGTGCGAGGAGAGCTGGGAGGAGATTGACCAAAAATCCAATGAGGTGGTGACCAAGACGTCACGACACGCATGGTTGTCGAACAGGCCACTGAACCGAGGGAGCGTGTATGAACGCTGCAACCCGGGCGCCCGGCTGTCGCTGGGGCATCGAGGCGGGGTTCTTGGTGGAGAAGTGCCACGGCTACTGCTACGAGCACCTCTTCTCCCACAACTGGAATGCCATGCGCGGCTATCACTACCTGATGCGGATCGGGCACACACTGAACGTCCTGGCGCATTACTCAACCGCGCTCATACCCCTGGTCCGGACCTTCGGGGCCAGGAAGGGCATCGACTTTGTCCGTGCAACGATGTCAGGGCCGCGGCTCGACACCGCGCAGGTACGTCCGGCCCAGGCTACACCCTATCAACTCCGGCTGGAATAGCTCCAGCCAAGGACAAGCCCAAGGCGAAGTGTCGCCGCAGTTCCTCGGCTAGCTACGGGACTGCTCCGCACCAGCGAATCCCATGCCAATTCAGCAACATTTCTCTTCCCATGTGATGATTCGGCCCTGCTCCAGGCTCGTCTACTCAGAAAAAACGCCCTTTGCGCCCCCCGTCCTCCTGGTTCGGTGCCCTGAAGCCATTCGTGCTTCAGAGCTGAGCTTGGAACTTGGGGATTGATTGTGGCGCTGAACCTGCTAAGATGACCCCGTTTACAGGAGGAACGTGCAAACCCAGGATCATCAGGGAACCACCTTCGCATGGCTACAGCCCGGCAGCACAGCCTTTCCGACGACAGCGTCACCGCGGTTCTTCTGCAGGAAGGTCTCATCTCCAAGGACCAGGGGAAGACCATCTTTCGGGAGAAGGCCAACATTCGCCGCCAGATCGAGCGTGAGCGCGCCATACGCCGCTCCTCGCAAGGGACCAGGCAGCGGATCGAGAACCCCACCACCATAGTGGACGTCATTGTGGCCCTGGACATGAACCGGGCGGACGCCCCGGACAAGCCCCTGGACGAAGAGACCATGTACCAGGCCCTGGCCCGGGCCTGGGGCCTGCCCTACAAAAAGATCGACCCTCTTCAGCTGGACCTGAACCTGGTCACCAGGACCATTCCCCATCACTTCGCCCGGCGTCACCTGGTTCTGCCCGTGGGCATGGAGGACGGGTGCCTGCTGGTGTCCACGCCCAATCCGTTCAACGCGGAGGTCTTGCAGGACATCAGCCAGGTTTGCCAGCGGCAGGTCCGGCCTCTGGTGAGCACCAAATCGGACGTCATCAAGCTCATCGGGGAGCAGTTCGGATTCCAGCGCTCCATCCTGGCCGCAGAGAACCAGTTCGGCGGACCGTCCGCCATTGACATCAGCAACCTGGAGCAGCTCGTACGCCTGCGGGAGGTCGATGAGGTCGCCTTTGACGACCGGCACATCGTGAACGCGGTGGACCACCTGTTCATCTACGCCTTTGACCAGAGGGCGAGCGACATCCACATAGAGCCCAAGCGGGAGAAGACCATAGTGCGGCTGCGCATAGACGGGGTGCTGCACACGGTGTACGAGCTTCCCAAGAACGTGCACAACGCCATTGTGAGCCGGATCAAGGCCATAGCCCGGCTGGACATGGCAGAGAAACGCCGCCCCCAGGACGGCCGCATCAAGATGGAAAAGGCGGAGCGGGAATCTGAGATCCGGGTGTCCTCCATTCCTGTGGCCTTTGGCGAGAAGCTCGTCATGCGGATCATGGACCCGGACATTCTCTTTCAGGATTTGAGTGAGCTCGGCTTCAACGCCATGGACCTGATGCGATTCCAGAACTGCATCAACATGCCCCACGGCATCATCCTGGTGTGCGGCCCCACCGGGAGCGGCAAGTCCACCACCCTGTACTCCACGCTTCGCACCCTCTCCTCTCCGGAGATCAACATCACCACGGTGGAGGACCCCATTGAGATGGTGCACCAGGAGTTCAATCAAATCGCGGTGCAACCCCTGATCGGCGTCACCTTTGCGTCCATTCTTCGAAACATCCTCCGGCAAGACCCGGACATCATCATGATCGGGGAGATGCGGGATCTGGAGACCGCCCAGAACGCCATTCAGGCGGCCCTTACCGGTCACCTGGTCCTGTCCACGCTCCACACCAATGATGCTCCCTCCTCCATCACCCGGCTCTTGGACCTGGGCGTCCCGGCCTTTCTGCTTCAGGCCACCCTGGTGGGCGTGCTGGCCCAGCGCCTGGTGCGCACCATCTGCCCTTTCTGTAAGGAAGCCTTTGATATGGATGCGGAAGAGCTCACCGTACAGGGTTTGGACCTGGGAAAACAGGGTCGACTGGAGCTTCACCGGGGACAGGGGTGCCTCAAGTGCCGCGGCACGGGATATCTGGGGCGAAAAGGCGCCTTTGAGGTCCTCCCCGTCACAGAGAGCATCAAGCGGCACATTCTGCCGGAGTGCGACACAGAGCTTCTGCGGGACGCCGCAAGGAAAGAAGGCATGGTTACGCTTCGAGAAAACGCCGTCCGCAAGCTCCTCGACGGGGACACCACCTACCAGGAGGTGCTGCGGGTGACCTGGGAACAGATGTAGCGGGCCTTGAGCCTTGAGCCGACCCCTATGCTCGAACACCTCACTATTCGCAATTTCGCCATCATCAGCGGTCTGGAAATCCGCCTGCAACCCGGGTTGAACATCCTTTCGGGAGAGACCGGCGCCGGCAAATCCATCATAGTCAACGCGGTGAACCTGATCCTGGGAGGCCGGGCCTCGGCTGACCTGATTCGAACCGGCACCGACGAGGCCCGGGTGGAGGCCCTGTTCACGCTTCCAGGGCACACCCCGCTAGGCGAGGTCCTGGCTGATGCCGACATCCCCTTTGACAGCGAGGTCCTCATCTCCCGCACCATCTCGCGGGAAGGCCGCAATGCCGTACGCATCAACGGGTCCCTGGCCACCCTTCAAATGCTCTCACGCATCGCCCCCTATCTGATCAGCGTCTCGGGGCAGCACGAGCATCAGCGGCTGCTTCGGCCCGAGAACCACCTTCTTCTGCTGGACGACTTCGGCGGCCTGGCCGCGGACCGGGGGGTCCTGGCCGAGCGCTTTTCCGAGTACTCCCGCATGCACAGCCGTATGAAGGCCCTGGATAGGGAGATTCGGGACATGGAGGAGCGTAGGGATCTCGCGCGGTTTCAGATGGAGGAGATTCAGGCCGCCCGGATCGAGCAGGGCGAGGACGAGCGACTCGAGGAAGAACGGGGCCGGCTGCGGCACGCGGACACGCTTCGCAGCGCATTGGGCGGAGCCTACCAGGGAATCTATGAAAGGGACGGGGCTGTTCTATCCGAGGTGGCACGGTTCGAGCAGGACCTGGAGCGGGCGGCCCGAATAGACACGCAAATCGAACCCATTCGGCAAATCCTCCTGTCGGTGCGCGCAGAGCTGGAGGAAGCGGCCCTTCAGCTCCGGGACCTGCGCGG
This sequence comes from uncultured Desulfobacterales bacterium, assembly GCA_964591925.1. Lineage (GTDB taxonomy): Bacteria > Desulfobacterota > DSM-4660 > Desulfatiglandales > HGW-15 > JAIPEI01. Next base: position 18,982 of record CAZQCK010000029.1, on the reverse strand, counting down.
ACGGATTCCCCTGGACCCGCACCGCCTCGAGGAGGTGGAGGATCGGATCCAGCTCCTGAACCGCCTCAAACGCAAGTACGGTCCGACCCTGGAAGCGGTCCTTCTCACTGAAGAGCGGGTTGCCCGGCAAATGGATGATCTGGAGGAAAAAAGGGAGAACAGGAATGCGCTTCAAGCCGAAGCGGAGGCCGCAGCTCAAGACCTGCTGGCCCAGGCCGCAGACCTCTCCCGGCGGCGGCGGAAAGCGGCGAGTGCGTTGGAAAAAGCGGTGGAACGCGAGCTCTCCCTCCTGGCCATGGAGGGAACCCGCTTCGAGGTGCGCTTCGAAGAGGAGTCTGAGGCGGACCCGGCGAACCTGGGACCCGAGGGAATCGACCGGCTGGAGTTTCTTCTCTCTCCCAATGTGGGCGAGGAGATCCGCCCGCTCGCACGGATCGCGTCAGGAGGCGAGCTCTCCCGCATCATGCTGGCCATGAAGACCATTCTGGCCGGCAACGCCTCTGTGGAAACCCTGGTCTTCGACGAGGTGGATTCAGGCATCGGCGGGGGGATTGCCGAGACGGTGGGGGAAAAGCTCGGGCATCTCGCCCGATATCACCAGATCCTCTGTATCACGCACCTTCCACAGATCGCCAGCAAAGGGCAGTGCCACTTCCAGGTCCGAAAAGGGGTCCAGGATCGGCGCACCGAGGCCTCCATCGCCGAACTCGACCCGGAAGACCGGGTTCAGGAAATCGCCCGCCTCCTCGGCGGAAAGCAGGTCTCCCCCAAGGCCCTGGCCCACGCCCGGGAGATGCTGGAACAGCCCGGCCTCAGAGCCTCTCGCGAATGACCTGACCGGCCAGAAAACCGTCGCCGCTCACCGGGACCGCGGCGGAGTATCGATCCTGAACCTCGACTATCCGGATTTCACCCGCCTTTTGCCCCAGCAGATAGATGGATCGCCCGGTCGAGGACTGGATGGCCCGGCCGCGGCTATACACATCGAAAACGCTCCCCCGGCTCAGCCCCACGTCCCTGCCCCCATTGATCATGATCCGCTCGGGTGCGGCCGAAAGCACGCGCCCGGTCCAGGGCTTTTCCTCCAGGCTCTCGGCGATCACCTCGGCCTGCTCCTCGAGGATCTTGTCCAACGCCTGCCGCACCTCCCCTTGGGACACGGCCTGAACCAGCTCCGCCTCTGTCCTGGGTTCCTTCTCTTTTACAAACAGGGCGTCCTCGTCCACCTCCTCTTCCGGAATCTCCAACCGGCGCCTTTCGAGGTGGGTCAGAAACAAGGTGCCGTTCGTGATGTCCAGGGCATTGACCACCATGGACACCTCCAGCTCCAGGTTCTTTCGCGAAAAAGGCCAGACAGGGATCTTGTTGACGGGCCACAGGCCGGCGCCGTGGTCGATGATCTCGTAGCGGTTCAGAACACAGGTGACCAGCACGTTCATGCCCAGCTCTTCGGCCTTTTGTGCGAGGTCCGGATCGATCACGATTCCGAACTTGGGCGACCGCACCTGAATGCTGCTCGGCAAGGGCTCCTTGTTAAGATGGACGGTCAGATTTTGGTCTCTTTCCAGCAACGCGGCGAACCGGGAGGTCATCTCCTCCCCCCTCTCCTCGCCCAGGCCCTGCTGGTCCATAATCGGAAGCACGAGGACGCGTTTCTTGAGGTCGGACCCGCCGCCTCCGGGCGTCACCTTGCGATACAGTTTGGAGGCGGTGCCGCATCCCGTGGCAGCCAGGAAGAGCACGGCCAGCGCCAGGGGCAGCCACCCGTAAAGGATTCGGCGATTCATTGTTTTTCCCATATTTTCTTCTCTATTCCTGTTCGGTCTGAAGGTGTACCAAGGAGGACTGCAGGCCCCCGGGCCGAACAGCCGATGAAACGCGGGAAGGCGTTGTATCGACTGCAATGTCAAAACGTTACGTCAAAGGTGTCGAACTCTCCCTGCCAGGCCTCCTGGTTCTCCTGCACTCTGTCCACCCGTGCGGCGGACGGCCCGCGCCTGCACCAGTCCACAAAACGCCGGACCCGGTCCTCGGGTCCTTCGGCCACCGCTTCCACCCTGCCGTCGGGCAGATTGCGCACCCATCCGGTCACGCCCAGGGATCGAGCCTGGCTGCGCGTGGAATCCCTGAAAAAGACTCCCTGCACGCGGCCCTCGATGATCAAATGCACTCTGATGTCATCCATGTTCTTGCTCCAAGCTCCGGATTACAAGCAGCAGGTAAAACCGGGGACATTCTCCTGCCTCACTCCACCAGCCCCAAAAAGGCCTCCTCAGTAAGGACCTCCACGCCCAGGTCCCGGGCCCTGGCGAGCTTGCTCCCCGGCGACGCACCAGCCACCAGGTAGTCCGTCTGCCGGCTGACAGAGGAAGACACTCGGCCGCCCAGGCGCTCTATCCGCTCCCGGGCTCCGGCCCTCGACAGGGCCTCCAGCGCGCCGGTGAGCACGAAGGTCTTGCCTTCCAGGGGTTGCACGTTTCGGCCGGCGGCCGGCACCTCCAGGCTCATGTGCTCGAGGAGCCGGTCCACATGGCGGCGGCGGGTCTTGTCCGCGAAAAAGGACACCACGCTCTCCGCAATATGCGGGCCGATCCCCGGAACAGCCCGCAGCGTGTCCTCGTCGGCCGCACAAAAGGCCTCCATGCCCCTGAAGTGCGCGGCCAGGATACGCGCCACATGCTCCCCTACGTGCCGAATGCCCAGGGCGTAGATGAACCTGCTCAGGCTCGTGTGCTTGCTGTCTTCGATGGCGCGAAGGAGGTTGCCGGCGGATTTTTCCGCTATCTTATCCAATTGCATGAGATTTTCAAGACTCAGGGCATACAGATCCGCAGGTTCGCGCACCAGCCCCCGATCAATGAGCTGATCCACGATCTTGACGCCGAGCCCGTCCACATCCATGGCCCCTCGGGAGACATAGTGGCGGATCACAGCCCGCACCTGGGCCGGGCAGTTCTTGTTGGGGCAGCGAACCACGGCCTCTTCGGGCTTTCGGGACACGGGCGTCCCGCAGACCGGGCATTCAGTGGGCATTACAAAGGGCGTTTCAGCACCGCTTCTTCCGGAGGTCACGACCTTGACCACCTCGGGGATGACATCGCCGGCCCTCTGCACCACCACCGTGTCTCCCACCCGAATGTCCTTTTTCTCGATTTCCTCCTGGTTGTGAAGGGTTGCGCGGCGGACCGTGACCCCGGCCACCTCCACCGGCTCCAGATGCGCCACCGGGGTCAGGGCCCCGGTCCTTCCCACCTGGATCTCGATCTTGACGACGCGGGTGGTCTCCTGTGTCGGCTTGAATTTCCACGCCAAGGCCCATCGGGGGCTTCGCGAGACCGCGCCCAAACGCTCCTGCAGGACCAGATCGTTCACCTTGATTACGGCCCCGTCGATCTCGTAGGGAAACTCCTTGCGTCGCTCCTCCAGCTCGCGGCAGTACTCGATCACCTCTTCGGGATCTTTGCAAAGGCGAATGTGGGGACGGTTCACCCGAAACCCCCATGCCTGAACCGCCATCATCATGTCCCAGTGGGTGTCAAAGGACGCCCCCTGAAGCGTGCCCACGCCGTAGCAGAACATGCGAAGCTTGCGTTTGGCCGTGATGCGGTGATCAAGCCGGCGCAGGGAGCCGGCGGCTGCGTTCCTGGGATTGGCAAAGGGTGCAAGACCCTGCTGCAAGCGGGACCTGTTCAGCTCCTCGAAGTGCTCCAGCTCCATGTACGCCTCCCCGCGGACCTCCAGGAGATCCGGTGCGGGAAGGCCCGTGCTGAGCTCCAGCAAGGAGATGGGCAGATCCAGAAGGGTCTTGAGGTTGGCGGTGATGTTCTCCCCCACGTAACCGTTGCCGCGGGTGGAGGCCACGCGGATCCGTCCCTTCTCGTACACCGCCTCCACGGCCAGCCCGTCGATCTTGGGCTCCACCGCATAGGTCACCGGAGCGTCGTCTTTCAACAGCCTGCGAATCCGTGCGTCGAACTCGCGCACATCCCTTTTCAAAAATCCGTTCTGAAGGCTCAGCATGGGGACACGATGCTCCACCGGGCTGAAGGCGGCCTGCGGCTCAGCCCCCACGCGCTGGGTAGGGGACTCAGGGGTGATCAGGTTCGGGTGGGCGCGCTCGAGTTCCTTGAGCCGGTCAAACAGCCGATCGTACTCCGCGTCGGTGATCTCGGGATCGTCCAGGGCGTAGTAGCGGTGATTGTGGTGCTCGATCTCCCTGCGCAGCCGGTTCAACTCTTTGATGACCTCGTCCATGGACCTCACTCTTTTCTTCCGCCGATTTCAGCGGCCGATAACGTCCTCCAGCACTCGGGCCACATCCTCTTCCGCCTCCCGCAGGAGGGGACTGGAAAAGGCGTGCCGCCATGACAAATCAAACAGCTCGTCCGATATCACGAGCAACGCCGCAAGGCGCACCCCCCGGTAGGCCGCCACGGTCAGCAGGGCGGACAGCTCCATGTCCACCGCCACCAGGCCTGCATCCATCAAGGACTGCACCTTGTGGTGAGTCTCTCGGTAGGGGGCGTCCGTGCTCCACAGCCGGCCGGTGCGGGCGCTTCGGCCCCTCCGCTCCAGGGCGGAGATCAGTTTCCTGCGCAGGCCCTGGTCGGTATTCAAGGCCGCCTCTGTCAAAGGATAATGCCTGGAGGTCCCCTCGTCCGAGAAGGCGTCCAGAGGCATCACAAGATCTCCTATGCGAAGATCCGGCTGAAGCGACCCGCACCAACCGGTCACCCACACCCGGCGGGCTCCGAGGGCTATCATCTTCTCCAGTCCCAGCACGGCCTGGGGAGCCCCTAGAAAGGGACCCGCCAGGGCAGGTCGCGGCCGGTCGCCCTTCCCCACCTCATAGACCCGGTAGTGAGCAGCACCGGAAACGGGAACCGACCGAGCTGCAAGGATTTTCACGAGCAGGTCCAGTACGGGCCCGGTCATTGCCAGGATCAGGTCCGGGGCGAACCACGGATCCCGTTTACTCCGCCTGGGCCGGATCAGAACATCACACGCCTCGTCCTCTTGAAAAGTGTCGTTCACGTCCCTCCCATGGGTCAAGGGCGTTGTCAGGGCGCAAGCAGGTGAACATCTTAATGAACGCCGAAGGCGGTGGCAATGGGAAAATCGGAGGTTCCCCCGACTTGCAACCGCAGACCCGCACTTCTTGGAAATCCCTTCGGACTATGGTAGCATGGGTCAACTGTTTTTCGAAGGCGGCCCGGTTGCATGCCTTTTCAATTTCCCTTGACAGAATCAACACATAAAGATAAATCTAACTGTTTCGAAATTGTCCCTGGAATGGAAAGTTCATGTTCGAGAACCTGACCGAAAAACTGAACCGGACCTTCAAGAACCTCCGCGGCCATGGCAAGCTTACCGAAAGCAACATCCAGGACGCCATGAAGGAGGTCCGTCTGGCCTTGCTCGAGGCGGATGTCAACTACAAGGTGGTCAAACGCCTAGTGGAGGACATCCGTAAACGGTCCCTGGGCGGGGAGGTCCTCGACAGCCTCACCCCGGGCCAGCAGGTGGTCAAGATCGTCAACGAGGAGCTGGTCCGCTTGATGGGGGAGGCCGGCCACGAGATCAACCTGACCGGACGCACCCCGTTTGTGGTCATGCTGGTCGGCCTTCAAGGCTCTGGAAAAACCACCACTGCGGCGAAGCTGGCCCGGCACCTGCAAAGCCAGGGGCGACACCCCTACCTGGTTCCTGCGGACGTGTACCGGCCGGCGGCCATTGACCAGCTCACCACCCTGGGGGGGCGGATCGACGTGCCTGTCCATCCCTCCACCTCGGACCGCAGCCCGGAAGACCTCTGCAAGGAGGCCGTGGCACAGGCCGGTGCCGCCGGAGCCGATATTCTTATCCTGGATACGGCGGGCCGGCTGCACATCGATGAGGGCCTCATGGAGGAGCTGGTTAGAATCAAGGATGCCGTTCCTCCCACAGAGATTCTTTTGGTGGCGGACGCCATGACCGGCCAGGACGCCGTGGAAGTGGCCAAACGATTCGACGAGCTTCTGGACATCAGCGGTGTCGTACTGACCAAGACCGAAGGGGACGCCCGGGGCGGTGCGGCCCTGTCCATTCGTGCCGTCACAGGCAAGCCGGTCAAGTTCCTAGGGGTCGGCGAGAAGCTGGACGCACTCGAATCCTTTCACCCGGACCGCATGGCCTCCAGGATCCTGGGCATGGGGGATATGCTCTCCCTGATCGAGAAGGCCCAGTCCGAGTTCGATGAAAAGGAAGCGCAAAAGCTCCAGAAAAGGATTCAGAAGCGTGAGTTTGACCTCGAAGACTTTCGCAATCAGCTCGGCCAAGTCAAAAAGCTCGGCTCCATGGAGCAGATTCTCGGCATGCTGCCGGGCATGGGCCGGCTCAAGCAGCTCAAGAACATGAAGCCGGACGAGAAGGAGCTGGTACGTGTCGAGGCGATCATCAACTCCATGACCCCTGAAGAGCGGCGAAACCACAAAATCATCAATGGAAGCCGCCGCAAACGGATCGCCCGGGGAAGCGGCACCAAGGTGCAGGACGTCAACCGGCTGCTGAAAAACTTTGTTCAGTCCAAAAAAATGATGGAACAGCTCTCCCGCAAGGGAGGGCGTGGCATGCCCGCCCTGTTTCAGTAACAATCATGTGGTCGCAAAGAGGAGGATAGAGGAAAATCCATGGCAGTGAAAATCAGATTGACGCGAATGGGAGCGAAAAAGAAGCCCTTCTATCGATTGGTCGCCGCAGACTCGGAATCGCCGCGCGACGGAAGGTTTCTGGAGATTCTCGGGCACTACGATCCGATGAAGGACCCGGTGGAGGTCACCATCCATGCGGACAAGGTGCACCGGTGGCTGGAAAAGGGGGTTCAGATCTCCGAAGCGGCGAGATCCCTCCTGGCCAAGGAAGGCCTTCTCAAAGCTCCACCTGCAGCCGGCTGAACCGGTGACACCAGGGGGCGGAGTTATTCACCCCGGCGGTTGAGCACAAGGACCATTTCTGGATGGAAACTGGAATCGGACCCGGGGGCGAACCCTGCATGGAGGTGACGGTGATGAAGGATCTGGTGAGCTACATCGCAAAGGCGCTGGTGGACAAGCCGGAAGAGGTCGTAGTCACGGAAATCGAAGGGGAGCAAACCTCCGTCATCGAACTCAAGGTGGCCAAGGAAGACCTGGGAAAGGTCATCGGCAAACAGGGTCGCACGGCAAGGGCCATGCGGACCATCCTGAGCGCCGCCTCAACCAAAATCCGTAAAAGGTCGGTTCTGGAAATCATCGAGTAACCTTGGATGAGGCGAATTCCTCAGACCTGCTGCTCCTGGGCGTGGTGGTCAAGCCCCACGGCCTTGACGGAACCCTGAGCGTCCGATCCTACGCGGAATCGGAGGCCTCCTTCCTGCGGGCCGGGCGAGTCGTGCTGGTGGCACTCGACGGCGAGCGCCGGGAGTATCCGGTTGCCTCGGCACGGCCCCACAAAAAGGGAATTCTCCTGGGTCTCGAGGGTCTGAGTTCCGTGGACGAGGCGGAACGTTTTCGAAACGCGGAGATCTTCATTCGATCCGACGTCCTGGAGCGCGACCACGAAGACGAGTACTACTGGTTCGAGTTGATCGGGCTTCACGTCCACCTGAACACAGGGGTGTACGTGGGAACCCTGGCCCGCATCCTGTCCCAGGGCGGCAACGATGTCTATGTCGTTCGCGCGGGAGCCAAAGAGATTCTGATCCCGGCCTCCCGCGAGGTGATAGAGGAAATAGACCTGGAGGAAAAGCGAATGATCATCACCCCCATGGAGGACCTCCTGGAGCTGAATGAGGTTTGATGTTCTAACGCTGTTCCCCGATCTGTTCGCTCCCTTTCTGGAGCAGGGAATCGTGGGCCGCTCCATAGCGCGGGGACGCCTGGAAGTAAGGCTGACCAACATTCGGGACCACGCGCGGGGTGTACATCGAGTGACGGACGATCGGCCTTACGGCGGGGGAAGCGGCATGGTCATGAAAGCCGGTCCCATCGTCCGCGCCCTGAAGCACCTGGAAGGCGTCGAGGGGCCGCAACGAATCGCCCTGCTCTCACCACAGGGGCGGTTGTTGGATCAGGCCCTGGCCTGGGAGCTGTCCAAACTCGAACGGCTGGTTCTCATCTGCGGCCGATACGAGGGGGTGGATGAGCGGGTTCAGCAAGGATATGCGGACCTGGAAGTCTCCATCGGGGACTTCGTCCTGAGCGGAGGGGAGGTGGCCGCCATGGCGGTGATCGACGCTGTAGGGCGCCTGGTGCCGGGCGTGCTGGGATGTGAAGACTCCAACCGGGAGGACTCGTTCGAGGACGGACTCCTGGAGCATCCCCACTACACGCGGCCGGCGGTCTTTGAAGGCCGGGAGGTTCCGGAAGTGCTGCTCTCCGGCGACCACGAAAAGATTCGGCGCTGGAGACGGGCCGAGGCCTTGAAGCGCACGCAAAAGCGGCGGCCGGACCTCCTTGAGCGTGCGCGCCTGAGCGAGGAGGACCGTAAAATTTTGAGTGACCGATGAGACTTTATCTCGGCCTGGTCCACCACCCTGTCTACAACAAGCACGGTGACACCATCGCCTCGGCCGTCACCACCCTGGATCTGCACGACCTTGCGAGGTTGAGCCGGACATACGGGCTGAAACGCCTGTTCGTAATCACCCCGTTGATTGACCAGCAGAAACTGGCCCGGCGGGTGATCCGGCACTGGACCGAAGGCTACGGAGCGAGCTACAACCGGGACCGAAAGGAAGCCCTGGAACGGATCACCCTGGTCTCCACCGTCGATGAAGCGGCGGAGGCGGTCCGCGTCACGGAAGGGGCGCCTCCTCGAACCATTGCAACGGATGCCGCGGCGGGGGAAAGGGGCATGTTGGGATTCGCGGAGGCCAGGGATCTTTTGTGCGAAGATCAGCCTGCGATGCTCCTGCTGGGTACGGCGTGGGGTCTGCACCGGGATGTCCTGGACCGGGCGGACCACCGCCTGGAGCCCGTTCGAGGAACAGGCTGTTACAACCACCTGTCGGTTCGAACAGCCGCCGCCATTATCATTGACCGGCTGGTCCCCGAGGCGTCCGCCGTCACCACAGCCTTTCCCGGCCGGGCATGAGCGCTTTCTTGCGGGGGCCTTAAATCAAGCGCGCCGGCTCTTCAGGTGGATGCATAGACGGGAACCTGAATTGAGGTGGAAGAAAGGGTTCTTTTCAAGGGCAATCAGAGGACAAGAGGAGAACAGACCCATGAATATCATTGAAACACTGGAAAACGAGCAGATGCGACTGGACATTCCCCCCTTCAAGGCCGGGGACACCATTCGCGTGCACGCTCGTATCAAAGAAGGCGAAAAGGAGCGCATCCAGGTCTTTCAGGGCTTTGTCCTGAGAAAGCGAAAGGGCAAGACCGGGGCCACATTCACAGTGCGCAAGGTGTCGTACGGCATAGGAGTGGAGCGCATCTTTCCCCTTCACTCTCCCTCCATCGACAAGATAGAAATCGTCTCCAGGGGAAGGGTTCGCAGGGGAAGGATCTACTATCTGCGAAACCTGAGAGGGAAAGCGGCCCGGATCAAGGAAAAAAGGACCTAGGCCCGAGGCGTTTCAGCCTTGATGCGATATGCTCGAAATCCGGTGTTGTTTCCCGACGACGCCTGTTCCATCGAAGGCCCCCTGGAGTTCGAGGCTGCGGCTCGCAAAGGGGGATATGGAGCAGTTGCAGGCGTTGACGAGGCCGGAAGGGGTCCCCTGGCCGGACCGGTCGTGGCGGCCGCGGTCATTCTTGCGGAAAGCGCGGTCCTCGACGGGGTTCAGGATTCCAAAAAGATGACGGCGAGAGCCCGGGATCGGGCCTTCTCCGTCATTCATGAACAGGCCTTTGCCGTGGGGATCGGTGTGGTCGACCCGGCCTATATTGACGAGCACAACATTCTCAACGCCTCTCTGGAGGCCATGAAACGGGCGGTATCCTTTCTTGAACCCCGGCCGGACTTTCTTCTCGTGGACGGCATTCATCCCGTCCCGGTGCCGACCCACCAGAGATGTCTGAAGCAGGGTGATCGGCGAAGTCTTTCGATCTCAGCGGCCTCTGTGATCGCAAAGGTGTACCGGGATCGAATCATGCGTTCCTTCGACGTCCGCTTTCCTCAATACGGTTTTTCACAACACAAGGGCTACGGAACAGCGGCCCATCTGGAAGCCCTGCGCCGCTATGGCCCCTGCCCGATTCACCGAAGGTCGTTCCGGCGGGTACCGGCTCGAACGGAAAACATGATTTTCTGACTCCTGCGGGAGCTCGAGCGATTCCGGAACCGGACGCCGGAGGCAGGCCCCGGGGCGAAGAGGAGGTCCTGGTGACACACCGCCGGCTGGCATTGGGAAAAAGCGGGGAAGACCTGGCGGTGGGGCGGCTTCAATCCCTGGGCTATCGGGTCCTGGAGCGAAACTATCGATGCCCCCTGGGAGAGATCGACCTGGTGGCGGAAGAGGACGGCTGCCTGGTGTTCGTGGAAATCAAGACCCGCCGGGGAGGTTCCCTCGGGGAGGCCAAGGCCGCAGTGGACCCTCGAAAGCAGCGCCGGATCACCCTGGTGGCCCAGCACTACTTGAAAACCCAAAACCGCATCGAACAACGCTCCCGGTTCGACGTGGTCGCCGTGAGCCTGAATCAGGGACGAGAGCGGATCGAGGTGATCCGGGCGGCATTCGAAGCGATTCCCTGAGGCGGGCTTGCTCACTCGAAGACGAGGGGACCATGGCCTGCGAACAAAAGCAAGACCCCACGGCCCCTTCCAGCGGGATTCTTTACGTGGTGGCCACGCCCATAGGTAATCTCGAAGACGTGAGCCTTCGAGCGCTGAGGATCCTGAAGGAGGCCGATTGGATCGCGGCCGAGGGTGTGGGCCACACCCGTCGTCTGTGCAGCCGCTTCGACATACGGACCCGGGTGATCTCCTACAATCAGAACAACCGCAGGCGCCGGGAACCGGAGCTGCTCCAAAAGCTCCATGCCGGGGAAAAGGTGGCCCTGGTCACCAATGCCGGCACGCCGGGCATCTCGGACCCCGGCACCCCGCTGATCAGCCGAGCCCTGGACGAGGGGTTTCGTGTCGAGGCCGTGCCCGGTCCCTGCGCGCTGGTGGCTGCCCTGTCCATCGCGGGCCTGCGTTCCGACGGATTTGTCTTCTCCGGCTTTCTTTCGAGCCGCGCCGGAAGAAGGCGCAGGGAGCTCGAATCCCTTGCCTCGGAGCCCAGGACCTTGGTCTTCTACGAGGCCCCCCACCGGATTCGGGCCCTGCTAGAGGAGCTCCGTTCCGTGCTGGGCGACCGCCAGGGGGCTGTGGCGCGGGAGATGACCAAGGTGCATGAAGAAATCCTTAGAGGAACCCTGAGCGAACTCGAGGTGCTGCTGAACGGCGAACGGGTCCGGGGAGAATTTACCGTGATGGTGGAAGGGGCGCCCGCCACAACCTCGGACCACATTCCGGAAGCGGAGCTTCGCGATCGCATCCACAGTCTCCTCAGCAGGGGTGACATGAGCCTAAGGGATGTGGCGGAAAAACTGGCCCTTGAACAAGGCCTCGGATACAGGCATATTTACAGGATATGTCTTGATGTCCAGGCCTCCCTGGAGTCCGACTGAGCGGACCGGGGGCATTCCGGGGCGATGTGTGCGGAGACGCATGGCGCTGACAAGGACGCTGCAGATCTCGAACGACCTGGGGCTCCACGCTCGTGCTGCGGCCAAGATCGTGGAGCTGGCCGGACGGTTCGACGCGCAACTCTACCTTTCCAAGGATGGAAACGAGGTGGAAGGCGGAAGCATTCTATCGATTCTGAGCCTGGCCTGCCCCAAAGGGACGGAACTAGCGGCCCGGACCGACGGAAAAGAGGCCGAGGCGCTCATGGACGCGCTCTGTCACCTGTTTGAGGAAAGATTCGGCGAAGCATCATGAACCCCAACGAAAATCACACGCTCGAGGGAATTCCGGTCTCACCGGGAATCATCTGCGGAAAGGCCAGGGTGGTCGACCGTTCCCGAGTAAAGATCCTCTATCAGTATCTGATCAGCGACCGCCAGGTGAACCTGGAGGTGAAGCGCTTCAAGGAGGCCCTTGCCGACGCCAAGGCCCACATAGCCACCCTGCGGGACCATATGCCCGAGCAGCTCAAGGCCCACGGGTTCATTCTGGACACCCACCTGATGATCCTGGACGACAGCATGCTGAGCGAGGCCACGGTCCGGACCATACTCGACGAAAAAATCAACGCCGAGTGGGCCCTCAAAAAATCGGTTCACGAGGTCCGCCGGCTCTTTGAACAGATAGAGGACGACTACATTCGAGAGCGGATCAACGATGTCGAGAACGTAGCCCAGAGGGTCCTGATGAACCTATGCGGCAAAGAGCCCACGAGCCTCTCGGACATCGAGGAGCGGGGCATCATTGTGGCGCACGACCTCTCGCCCGTGGACACCAGCGAGATGAACATCGCCAAGATCATGGGATTCATAACCGATGTGGGAGGAAGGACCTCTCACACCGCCATCATGGCCCAAGCGCTCAAGATTCCTGCGGTGGTGGGGCTGGAGTCAGCCACCCAGGCCATTCCGGACGGAACCCTGATCATAGTAGACGGCAACACCGGCAGGATCATCATCAATCCGGACGACCAAACCATACTCGCCTACCAGGAAAAGCAGCTCGAGCATGAAAGGCATGTATCATCCGTGCTCCGGCAGTGCCACCTGCCGGCGGAAACCGTGGACGGCCGCCGGACCTCCATCATGGCGAACATCGAGTTTCTGGAGGAGATGGCCGTGGCCCGGGATCACGGGGCCGAAGGCATCGGTTTGTACCGGACCGAGTTTCTCTTCCTGAGGAGCAAGGAACTGCCCACCGAGCAGGAGCTGTTCGAGGACTACCGGGAAGTGGCGGAATTCATATCGCCCCTGCCCGTGACCATTCGAACCCTGGACCTGGGAGGGGACAAGTTCTCCTCGACCCTGCCCCTGGGAAAAGAAATGAACCCGGCCCTGGGCCTGCGCGCCATCCGCTTCTGCCTGAAAGAAGGAGGAATCTTCCGGCGGCAGCTTCGGGCCATTATGCGGGCCAGCGCCTTCGGCCACGTGCGCCTCATGTTCCCTATGATCTCCGGAGTGCAGGAGGTCCTGGACGCCAAAGTCGTCCTGACCGAGGTCAAGGAAGAGCTCGACCGCGAGGGTCTGGAATATGATCCCAATCTGAGCGTGGGAATCATGATTGAAATTCCCGCCGCCGTCACCGTGGCCGACATACTGGCCCGGCACGTGGACTTTTTCAGCATCGGAACCAACGACCTCATCCAATACGCCCTGGCCATCGACCGGGTCAATGAGCACGTGGCCTACATGTACCAGCCGTTCCATCCCGCCATCCTGCGCATGATCCGCCATGTGGTGGTCGCAGCCCGGGACGCGGGTATTGAAGTGGCTCTGTGCGGGGAAATGGCGGGCGATCCTCTATGCGCGCCGATCCTGCTGGGGCTCGGAGTGCAACAGCTCAGCATGAACGCGGGAAACATCCCCGCGGTCAAGACGATGATCCGAACCCTCTCGGCTGAAAAGGCCGAAGCCCTGCTGGACGCAGTCCTCCAGTTGAGCACCTCTTATGAGGTACGGCAGTATATTCTCGATCACACCATCAACCCGGAGCCGGAAATCGCCCGATCCGCAGTCCACTGAGGCACGTCTCCATGAGTAAGCGTCTTGTATGCCGGAACCGAAAGGCCTCCCACGAGTACTTTCTCGATGAAACCTTCGAGGCGGGCCTGGTCCTACTCGGCCCCGAGGTCAAATCCCTCAGGGACGGCCGAGCCAACCTCGTTGACAGCTATGCAAAGATACAAAACGGCGAGGCCTGGCTCCACAACATGCACATCTCCCCCTATCCCTTTGCCCATCACGTGGACCTGGAGCCCAAAAGGCCCCGCAAGCTCCTCCTGAACAAACGGGAGCTCAAGCGGCTTTTGGGCAAGACTCAGGAGCGGGGGTATGCCCTGATCCCCCTCAAGGTGTACTTTTCCGGGAACTGGGCCAAGGTGGAAGTCGCGCTCGCCCGGGGAAAACGCAAGGTGGACAAACGCCGCAGCCTCAAGGAAAAAGAGATGAAACGCGAGATGGACCAGGCCATAAAGAAACGAGGCCATTGACCCGCGAGGGTCTAGAAGCGCGGTCACCCGTTATTGGGCGGGAGGCCGGATCCGCAGGATAAAGGGAATGGCGGCCACGTGTAGGGCCGCCATGACCAGCCATGCAAGACGATAGTTCCCGAGTTGGTCGTAGCAAAAGCCCGTCAGAAGGGGGCTGGCGATCGTCCCCGCCATCATGATGGCCATGAAGGAGCCCTGGATGGCCCCGAAGGCCACCCGACCGAAGTATTCGGCCTGTAGTGTCAGCCTCAGGGTGATCACACCGCCGTAGCCGGGACCGAGCGTGGCGACGAATGCCGCGACCCACCACACACTTCGCGCTCCGGCAAGGAGAATCAGGCCGAGGGCCTGGAGCACAAAGGAGAACACCAAAAGCTTCCGGCTGTCCACCCTATTGCTCGCCCAACCCATGCCGAATCGCCCCACTACGCTTACGAACACGATGAGGGAGGCCGCGATGCTTGCGTTCTCCCGTGTAAAGTCCACGTTGATCAGATGGGGCATCACATGAACCACGACGGCGTGGACGCTTGCCGCCGAGACTGTCACGGCAAGAGCTATCCCCCAGTAGGCCTGCGTTCTGACGGCCTTTCTAAAGGTGAACCCCTCGTCCATCACAGACCCGGTCTTGGAACCAATGTTCTCGCCGCGTTCCGGTTCGGGGCCTCCTTCGCCGTCCGGCCTCAGCCCATAGGGCTCGGGCCGATGCCGCACCACCAGGGAGCAGGGGATACCCACGACCCACATGCCGATGCCGATTATCACGAGCGCGGTGCGCCACCCGAACTGGGCGATCAGCGTGTTGACCAAGTAAATCAGACCGCCGCCCAGCCCGATGGCCGTAGAGAGGATGCCGATCGCGAACCCCCGTTTTCGGACGAACCAGCCGGCTACGGCGGTCCAGCCCGGGACCGGAAACAGAAAGCTAGAACCGATTGAAAGGAAAAGGAAAACGGCGTAAAAGCTCCAGAGAGAGTCGATCCGGCTGAACAGCACGAAGCCGAGACCCGAGACGACGCTCCCGAAAAGCAGAAGCCTGCGGGCTCCGAAGCGGTCCGCGGCCACCCCGACCAGCGGGGAAGCTAGCCCACCCTCGATGCTGCGTATAGAGGCGGCCACGGAGGTCGCGCTGTAGCTCCAGCCGAACTCCTGCACCAGGGGGTTGAAAAACGCCGTGAAGCTGTAAAAAAACGTTCCCGCCCCCCAAAAATGAATCAAGCTGGTGGCAAGTACGACCCACCAGCCGTAGAATACCTTCCGCACCGTCGAACCGCCTTCCTGGAAACCCTGGTTGCGGCCGCAAAATCCGTTGCGCCTTTCCTCCGGACACCCATCCTGGTGCAACGAAAGCGGCTTGTGTCAGATTGTATTATAGTGTATACAAAAAACATTGGTCCTTCGAATTGACTTGACAACCCCCACCAACGGAGGCCGCACATGTCTCAGAACAAAACCCTGGTCAGATCGGGGTGGATGGTTCCCGCTTTCGATCAGCCGGCCATCGCCGACGGCGCCGTGGTCGTCGATGGTAACACCATCGAATCCGCCGGCCCGTACCTGGAAATGCGCGCCCAGCATCCCGATGCAACCGAAATAGGGGGACAGCGTTATCTACTGATCCCCGGGCTGGTCAACGGGCACAGCCACGGTCGCGGGTTGACCGACTTTCAGCGGGGCGCCCTGGACAACACCCTGGAGAGCTGGCTTCTGGACACCCGTAAGTACAAGCCGGTCTCACCCTATGACGATTGCTCCCTGTCGGCTGCACGCCTGCTCGCCTCCGGCGTGACTACGACCATGCACAACCACATTCTGAGCAACCCGGCCGACCACGAGAGCGAGCACGCGCAGGTTATTCAGGCTTATGCGGACGCGGGCATCCGCTTGCAATTCAACCCGGGAGTTCGCAACGACAATCCTTTCGTGTACGGGGACAATTCGTCCTTTCTGGCCAAGCTTCCCGAAGCACTCCGGGAGGCGCTGACCCGTCCCGCTCCGGAGGGTGCCTTGACCGGCGACAACTTCGTGGAGGCGGTTCGGGATCTGTTTCAACGATTCGACACTCCCATGTGCCGCATCGGATTCGGCCCGCTTGCTCCGCAGTGGGCTACGGAAGCCCTGCTAAAATCAGTCCGGGCCGCTGCGGGCGAGTTGGACCGGCCCATTCATGTTCATGCCGTGCAGTCCATCTTCCAAAAGGTCTATGGGCTGACCTACCTCAACGAGAGCCTGATCGCCTGGATGGACAGGATCGGGCTTCTGGGCCCGGGGCTTGTCATCGGGCACTGCGTGTGGCCGACCGAGAACGACATCCAGAGGCTCGCCTCCAGCGGGGCCGGGGTCACCCACCATCCGTCGTGCAACCTCAGGGTGAGAAACGGAATCGCCCCGGTCTTTCACATGCTTCGGGCCGGCGTCAACGTGGGCCTGGGCCTGGATGGAAAATCCATCAACGATGACGACGACTTTATACAGGAGATGAAGGTGTGCTTTCTCCTTCACCGTCTTCCCTCCCTGGAGCTACATTCCGAACATCTCTCGGCCAGGCAGGTTTTCCAGATGGCCACGGCCAGCTCCGCCGATCTTCTGGGCTTCGGAGACACGGTCGGCCGGCTGGAACCCGGCCGTAAGGCTGACATGGCGCTGCTGGACTACGAGGGCATGTGCCGGCCCTACACGGATCCCGGCCAAGATCCCATCGACGTTCTGCTATACAGGGGAACCAGGCATTTTGTAGACACGGTTCTGGTTGACGGTCGGGTCGTGGTCAAAGGCGGTGAGGTGAAAACCGTGGATGAGGGCGATATCGGCCGACGTCTGGCCGAGGCCTCTTCACGGCCCCGCACCGAGCAGGAAGAAGCCATGATCCGAGGGCTGGACACGGTCCGGCAACACGTCCTGGAGTACTATCGTGGGTGGCCGGAACAAGTGGATACCGAGCCCTATTTCTCCGTCAACTCGAAAATCGACGGGCTCAAGAGCAGTAACGGGGGCAGCTGAACCCGTTCATGACAGGCTCAGGGGTGCTGTGAGCTCTCCCACCCGGTCGAGACCGGGCAGACTCCGGATCCGCCGGTAGACCGCTTCGGCCCGACCCCGCCCCCAGACGGGGTCCGCCAGCTCGTGGTACTTTTCGACGAGGTCCTCCGGGGCGTAGGGGGCCTCGAAGTCCCCCTTGTTGACATAGGTCTCCCCAATTTGCTCGCTTCCGTCCTTCATTCGGACAGTCACCCGGGACGGACGCTTGCCCGGCATCATGGCTGTCATGGCCGGGTCCTCCACGACGGTGACCCGGTCGGCAAGGGCCTGGATTGCCGCATTGGACACCTTTTCTCGCCGGAAGCACTCAATTCCTGCGTGTCCGTGCGTTAAAAAGGTGGCCGCGGCAAAGGGAATGGAGAACTTGGCCGCGAGCATGTTGCCGGGGCTCCGGTCGCAGAGCTGGGCGGCCAGCGAGTAAGTCTCCACCAGCACCTCCTGAACCTCATCCGCCGGAATGCCCCCGTCGGGAAAGCGCTCGGTAAGGGTCCCCAGCACGTCCAGGGCGGAGTGGTTGTACCGGCAGCAGGCGTGCCGCTTGAAGTAGTTCCGGGCGATCTCGTAGCGCTGCCCCAGCTCCTCGACCATGGCGGCGGGTTCGAAAACCTCAGAGATTACGGAGCCGTACACTGTATGCAGCCCGTCGGATTCGCCGGTGAACCCGGCCTGGTAAAGCTTCAAGGCCAGCAAGCCCATGTGGTTGCTCACACCTGAGTAGGCATTACGCACAGTGGCGCCCTCCAGCATGGTCCTTCGGCTGGTCGCCAGGGCCAGCGAGGCACTGATGTTGATGAGTTCCCGAACGCCGCCGGGGCTTACCCCGGCCAAGCGACCGGCCGCAACAGCGGCTCCCACGGTACCCCATGTGCCATGGGGGTGCATGGACATCCGGATTTTCGCAGCGATGCCGATGCGGGACCCGATTTCATAACCCGCCACCAGCGCTGCGATGTACTCCCTGCCACTGGAGCCCAGCGTTTCCCCCAGGGCCAGCAACGCCGGGACCACATGAACCGCTGGATGTCCTCGCGAAAACTGGTTGCCTTCGTCCAGCTCGAGAAACGTGCCTGCGGTCCCGTTCACCAGGGCCGCTTCCAGAAGCGGGGCTTTTCGTCCATCCGCCAGCAAGGTGGCCGTTCCCCCGCGGCCTTCACCGACCATGTCCGCCGTCAAATTCCGGATCTCTTTTTCCTGGGCCCCTGCAGCAATAACCGCGATTGTATCTGCCGTGACCTCGAGGGCCCGGTCCACCACCCCGCCGGGAAGGTCATCGAAGGACAGTTCAGCGGCGAATCGCCCGACCGTCTCCAGGTAATCCGACATTTTAACGCCCTCCTGAGCGTCCGAAGATTGACGCATTCGCAAAACCCTGCTCACGCGCCGCTGGCAGCACTATAACTTATGGAAATTCCACGGACAGATCTCAACGCTTCCGGCTTTTTGCGACGGCATCAAGACCCAGGCTCACCCGCCACGCCCAGGTAAACGCGACGCACATGATCGTTGCTCAACAGTTCCTCGCCGGTGCCGGACAAGGCCACCCGGCCCTCTTCGAGCACATAGGCTCGATTGGATATGGACAAGGCCTGCGGCGCGTTCTGTTCCACGAGAAGGATCGTCACGCCCTCCTCGGCGATCGCTGTAGCCGAGTGGAAAATCTCGTCAACGATAATCGGGGCCAGGCCCAAGGAGGGTTCGTCCAGGACGAGCAAATGAGGCAGAGACATCAACCCGCGGCCCAGGGCCAGCATCTGCTGCTCG
>CAZQCK010000028.1:0-30291 GCA_964591925.1 uncultured Desulfobacterales bacterium | reverse complement strand
GCGATTTTTTTAAAAAAAATGCAATTTTTTTTCGATCCTTATATCGGAGTTTTAGGTCGAGACAAAACGTCTTGACAGAATTTGCCTGTATACAGTATACAGCAGAGGATAAAGGGCAATTCCTCCTTATCTTTCCTGGAGAAAAGACATGGACAGTCTAAAGGGTCTCACCGTCTTGTCGCTGGAGCAGGCTACCGTTCTTCCGTATATGACCTATCGTCTGGCCCAGGACGGCATCAGGGTGATTCGCCTGGAGCATCCGGTGTACGGTGATCCCAACCGCATGATCGGGGAGAACGTGCTCGGCGAGGAGCGAATGAATGCCTATTTTCTCTGCATCAACGCCGGAAAAGAAGCTCTGACGCTCAACCTGGCGGATCCGGAAGGGCAAAGGCTCTTCCACGGGCTGATTCGAGAGCTGGATGTGGACATCTTCGCCACGAATCAGCTTCCGAAAAATTACGAGAAGCTGGGCATTGACTATGAGTCCATGCGTGCAGTCAAGCCGGACATCATTTGGCTCGGCGTGACCGGCTTCGGCCCGGACAGCAACGAGGCCGCCTATGACCCGATTCTTCAGGCCCGCTCCGGTCTCATGGACCTCACCGGAGAGCCTGAGGGGGATCCCCAGGTCCTCGGCATTCCACTTCCCGATATGGGCACGAGCGAACATTCCTACGGGCTCCTGATGAAGGCCCTGTACAACCGGGCCGTGACAGGGGAAGGGGCCTGCATCCGGATGTCCATGTTCGAGTCGTCCGTGTCCTGGCTCACGGTGCCCATCACCCTGTCCACGCTGTTCGACCGGGAGATGACGCGAAGGGGCAACACACATGCCTTCTTCTGCCCGGTGTCCGTCTATCCCACCCGTGACGGGTTCGTGTACCTGGCTGTGGGCAACGACCGGCAGTGGAAGTCCCTCGTCTCTCTCGAGGGTTTTCAGACCCTGGACCGGCCCCGGTACGAGAAGAACGCGGGGAGGATAGAAGATGTGAAGAAGCTGAACCGGGAGATCGCAGAGATCACCCGCCAATACACATCGGAAGCGCTGATCGACCTGCTCCACTCCATCACCCTGCCCGTGAGCAAGATCAAGACCGTCTCGGAGGTCGTGGCCGATCCCCTCGTGGAGCGCCGGCTTCTGCGAGCCGTCGATCCTGAGACAGGGACCGAGGTCACCCTGGCCCCGCCGCCCAACATGACCCCCTTTGTGCAGAGCCGGAATCGCGAGCTGACCTTTCCTCCACGATTCGGGCAGCACAATGGGGAAATTTATGGAGAAACCCTGGGTGTTTCCGCCGAGAAACTGGCGGGGCTGAAGGAAAAGGGGGTCATCTAGGCGGGTTTTTTGTGCGAAGGAGCAAATCCATCTTTGGAGGCATACCATGGATTTTCAATTGACCAACGAGCAGAGAGACATTCAGAGTGCGGCGCGGGAGTTTGCGGAAAAAGAGTTTCCCGAGGTGGGGCCGGACTGCGACGCGAACAGCGAGTTCCCTGAGGAGGTTTGGCGCAAGGCCGGTGAGCTGGGATTCATAGGGAGCACGATCCCCGAGGAACACGGCGGGCCGGGTCTGGGGTTTCTGGACCAGGCCCTTATTCTGGAGCAGTTTTGGCGGGTGGACCCGGGCGTGGCCCAGGCCTTGATCAACTGCTCTTTCGGAAGCGAGCTCCTCTGGTGGTTCGGAACCGAAGAGCAGAAGGACAAGTACCTCTCTGTGGTGGCGGAGAGCGAAAAGAAGATGGGCATGGCCACCACCGAGCCCGAGGCCGGTAGCGACGTCTCCAATGTGACCACCCGTGCGGAAAAGGACGGAAGCGATTACGTGATCAACGGCAACAAGGTCATGATCGGCAACGCCACCATAGCCGACTTCGTCCTGGTCCTCTGCATGACCGACCCCGAGGCCGAAGGGCACAAGAAGTGGAGCTTCCTGATCGTGGACACGGACACCCCGGGATACGACGCCACCCACGCGGAAAAGATGGGCACGCGGGCCGCGGACCTGGGCGACATCTTCCTCAGCGACTGCCGGGTTCCCGAGAGCATGCTCTTGGGTGGTAAGGAAGGGGCGGGGTTTTATCAGCTCATGAAATTTTTCGACCACTCCCGGGCTTACGTGGCTGCGCACGGATTGGGGCTCGGCCAGGGGGCCATGGAACAGGCAGTAAAGCATGTAAAAAAACGCGTGGCCTTTGGCCAACCTCTGGCCGCCTTTCAGGACGTACAGTTCACCATCGCCGTGATGGACACCAAGATCGAAACGGCAAGAAATCTGATCTACAAGGCCTGCTGGAACCTGGATCAGGGGACGGTGAACAAGCGGCTCGTGGCCATGGCCAAATGGTACGGGGCGCGAATAGGCGTGGAGGTGGTGGATGAAGCGCTCCAGCTTCATGGCGGATACGGCTACCTCAAGGACTACCCCATCGAGCGGTTCTACCGCGACGCAAAGGTGATCGAGATCTACGAGGGGACCAAGGCGGTGGAAAAGATGATCATCGCCCGGGAGACGCTGGGAAGGTATTAGAAGAGTGAACACGTCGCAGCACGCGGAATTGAATGATCCGGGCTTCAGAGGGCTGGAGTCCTTGCCCGAGCGGCGATCTCTGGGGCAGGACGTGTACTTGCGGTTGAGGCAGGCTATTCTGCGCGGTGAGTTGGCTCCGGGAAGCCGGCTGGTGGAAAGCCGTCTGGCGAGCGCTCTGGGTATCAGCCGCACCCCGGTCCGTGAGGGCATCCACAAGCTGGAGCGTGAGAACCTGGTAAGGCAGGGAGCTTCAGGAGGGTTTTTTGTGGCCGGCCTCACCTGCGAGGACGTGCGGGAGACCTTCGGGATTCGAAGCGTGCTGGAGAGCTACGCCGCCCGTCTGGCTGCGGAAAAGCACAGTAAAGCGGACTTGATCCCCCTGGATCGTAAGATTCTCGAGTACCAGGCATGCATGGACCGGGGAGACCTCGATCCCCTGCTTCGAATCAACACCGAGTTCCACGATCAATTGTATGCCTTGAGCCGCAGTCCCCGTCTGATCAAGATGATCAACGACCTTCGTGACCAGATCTACCGGTTTCGACAGGTGCTGCTCAAGACCAGCGTATGGGCGCACATCAGCAACGAGGATCACCGCCTCATGCTCACGTTCATTCGAAAAGGCGACGGGGAAGGCGTGGAACGCCTGGTGCGGGAGCACATCCTGCGAGGCCAGGAGGTTGTCCTGAAGGACTTCAAGAATACGAAACTGACCTCCGGAAGGGAGTAAGAAGACATGGATCCGGAAAGAAAGATCAGGGTGCTGTTGGCCAAGCCGGGATTGGACGGCCATGATCGTGGGGCCAAGGTGGTGGCTCACGCCCTCAAGGATGCGGGCATGGAGGTCATCTACACGGGGCTTCATCAAACGGTTCAGAGCATTGCGGAACAAGTGGTGCAGGAGGACGTGGACGTGGTGGGACTGTCCATCATGTCCGGGGCCCATGTTCCGATCTGCAAAAAGCTCATGGGGATCCTCGAGGACAAGGGAGTGGATGACGTGCTTACGGTGGTGGGAGGCGTGATCCCGAACCAGGACATTCCGGTGCTGGAGAAGATCGGGGTCCGGGGGGTGTTTCCGGGCGGAACGTCTTTCGACGAGATCGTGGGGTTCATTCGGGAGAATGCATCTCGAAATTGACGGCTTCGCAAACATCCCCTCAGCCGCCTTCCGGGAAGGTTTTGTCTCACCTGGACCACCTGGGCGGATGACCGGGTTCCAGTGCCCTTTGGCCGGCGGTCCCGCATGAAGAACACAAGGCAAACGAAGAAATAATAAGCGAGGTGATTCGATTATGGGCGTTGCCACGTATATCAAGGACGAAAAAGATGCCATTCAGCAGGTGCTGCTTCAGTCCGGAATCGAGGTCAAGCCGGTGTACACGCCGCAGGACCTGAAGGAGGTCGGGTTCGACTACGAGAACGACCTTGGAGATCCGGGGGAGTATCCCTTTACCAGGAATCTGCACCCGCAGGGGTACCGCAGCCGGAATTGGACCACCAGGCAGTACACGGGGTTCGGCACGCCGGAGGAGTCGAACGAGCGGTTCAAGCTGATGATCTCACACGGGCAGACCGGATTGAACGTGGCCTTTGACCTGCCTACGCAGATGGGCTACGACTCCGACGATCCCATGGCCGAAGGGGAGGTGGGGCGTGTGGGCATGGCCATAGACTCCCTTCAGGATTTTGAGGTCGCGTTCAAGGACATTCAGCTGGACCGCATCGGGTCCGGGCTGACCATCAACGCCGTGGCCTCCATCATGCTCGCCATGTATCAGGCTGTGGCCGAGAAGTACGGCTACCCCAAGGAGAAGATCTCGGCCACGCCGCAAAACGACATCCTCAAGGAGATCGTGGGCCGAGGCGCCTGGATCTACCCGGTGGAGCCGGCCGTCCGGCTCATCGGAGACACCATCGAGTATTCCATGAAGGCGCTCCCTCGCTGCAACCCGGTTTCCGTGTGCGGGTACCACATTCGCGAATCCGGGTGCACACCGGTCCAGGAGATCTCCTACGCCTTCATGATCGCCTTTGCTTACATCGACGAGGTGACGGCACGCGGGTACAAGGCGGAGGATTTTGTGGGCCGATTCTCCTTTAACCTCAATATTTACGGAAACCTGTGGGAGACCGTGGCCAAGTTCCGCGCGGCCCGCAAGCTCTGGGCCAAGCTCCTGAGGGAGCGCTACGACGTACAGAGCAAGAAGGCGCTCTTTCTGCGGGGGATCTTCGGCGGAGGCGGGTCCGGCATGACCAAACAGCAGCCGGAGAACAATATCATGCGGGGCGCTTACTATGCCCTGGCAGCAGCCCTTTCCGGCGCCCAGACCACGGCGCTATGCTCCTTTGACGAGGCGTACACCATTCCGACGGAGCGTGCGGCCCTGCTCAGCCTGCGGACCTTTCAAATCCTCATGGACGAGATCGGGCTTCGGGACACGGTGGATCCTCTGGCGGGGTCCTACTTTTTGGAGACCCTGACCAAGCAGATGGAGGAGAAGATCCTCGAGGAGATGGAAAAGGTAGAGCAGGTGGGCGGCATGGTCAAGGCGGTCTCCTCCGGCTATGTCCAGCGCGAGGTGGCCAGACAGGCCTATGAGTACGAGCGTAAGACCCAGGAAGGACAGGTGATCAAGGTGGGCGTCAACAAGTACACCGAAGGCGTCGACATGGAGGTGGAGCTGCACGAGTACAACGAGTCATGGGCACAAAAACAAGTGGAAAAGGTTAAAACTCTTAGAAAAGAACGCGACAATCAGAAAGTAAAGCAATCTCTGGAAGCGCTAAGGAAAGCCTCCGAAGGCAAGGAAAACGTAATGCCGCACCTCGTTGATTGCTGTAAGGCCTATGCAACAGTGGGTGAAATGGCCGACATTTTTCGGGATGTTTTCGGCGAATATGTTGAGCCGAGCATTTTTTAGCGCTATTTTTTGGCAAATCGTCAACTTTTCGGGAAAGGGGGTGAAGACGCAAGATTGAATGGGACTAAGGGGATCGTCGTTCCTGTCCACCCATTATTGAAGGAGGTCTGCACCATGAGAAGGAATCTTGTATGCTTGTTGACCGGAGTGTTTCTGGTCTCACTGCTCGTTGTAGGCGTTGCACCGGCGCCGGCCCTGGCCGGGTCGATCACGTTGAACTATGCGAACTTTCCGCCCGCACCCACTTTCCCTTGCGTCCAGATGGAGCGGTGGAAGACCGAGGTGGAGAAGCGAACGGAAGGCAAGGTCACTGTGAAGACCTTTCCCGGCGGAACCCTGCTCGGGGCCAAGAACATGATGGACGGGGTCATTGCCGGTCAGGCGGACATCGGCACCCTGTGCATGGCGTATCAGCCCGGCCGTTTCACGGTTACCAACGCCACCAGCCTGCCGCTGGGCATTCCGAACGCCCGGGTGGGCAGCCTAGCCCTGTGGGACCTCTATGAAAAGTACCAACCCGAAGCCTTTGCCAAGGTCAAGGTCCTGGCCATGTTCACCACGGCACCGGCCAACATCATGAGCAAAGAACCCATTCGCACCCTCGAGGACATTCGAGGAGTGGACCTGAGGGCCTCGGGCGGCGCCGCGCAGATTCTCAAGGCCTGGGGCGCGAATCAGGTGGGGATGCCCATGTCCGATACCCCGGAGGCGCTTCAGAAAGGCGTAGTGGACGGCCTGTTCTCCTCGCTGGAGGTCATGAAGGACTTCAAGTATGCTGAGCTCTGCCGCTATGCAACCATGACGCAAACGGTGATCTATCCGTTCTCCGTGGTCATGAACATGGACGCCTGGAACAAGCTGCCCGATGACGTGAAAAAGGTCTTTGACGACCTTCGAGTGGAGCAGTCCGAGTGGACCGGGACTTATATGGACGATCACGTGAACGAGTCCATCGAATGGTCCAAGGAGACGTACGACGTGGAGTTCATCGAGCTCGACGCAGGCGAGAAGGCCAAGTGGGACGCCAAGCTGGAACCCATCACCAACGCCTGGATTCGGGAGGCCGACAGCAAGGGCCTCCCCGGCGAGCAGATCGTCAAGGATCTCGAGGCACTCATCGCGAAGCACGCCGAGTAAGGCCGTGGACCGCAGTCGTTTCGGCCGCCCGTTGCATCTTGCATCTCGGCGTCCGGAACGGTGCGGCGACCGGCGCTTCGTGAACTTGTTCCTGAATTGAGCTCAATTCAGGTTGTTCTCAGCCGCCCCGCGCATCCTTGAGCCGCGCGGCCCTGTTTTGTTATACCCGATTTCCTCACCGGCCCCGTACGGGCCGGTGACGGATTGTCCATTGCTCTCCCACACCCGGAGGACAATGGATGCAGGAGGGCGCTATGCATGCGCTGGCAAAGGTCACCCTCTTCCTGAACCGTCTCCTGATCCGGATCGGCGGATTCTTTCTCGTGGCAATGATCCTTCTAACCTGCACGAACATTTTTCTGCGCCTGGTGTGGGTGCCGGTGAAAGGCACCTTCGAGCTCATGGGCTTTTTCGGTGCCGCGGCCACGGCCTTCGCCCTGGGCTACACCCAGATCAAGAGAGGGCACATCTCCGTGGACATCCTTATCCTGAGCTTTTCAAAGAAGACCCGCCGTGTCCTGGACGTCATCAACAGCCTGATCTGCATGGTCTTCTTTGCGTTCGTGTCCTGGCAGATCGCCAAGTACGCCGGAATCCTCAAGGCCACAGGAGAGGTCACCGAGACCCTCCGCTTTCCCTACTATCCCTTCACCTACGCAGTGGCTGCAGGCTGCGGTGTGCTGGCCCTGGTGTTTCTGACGGAGCTTCTGAAATCGCTGATTTCAGGAAAGGAGGACGAACAGTGAATCTGGCGCTTGTGGGAGTCATTGGAATTCTGGTCCTCCTTGCCGTTCTCTTTTTTCTCGGCATGCCCGTGGGTTTCGCCATGGCCATCGTGGGCTTTGCCGGGTACTGCTATGTGCTCAACTTCAAGGCGGGCCTGGGCATGCTCAGCACGGAGCTGTGGACGACTTTCTCCAAGTATGGGCTCACTGTGATCCCCTTGTTCATCTTCATGGGGCAGGTGGCCTTTTACTCCGGGGTGAACCGGAAACTATACGACGCCGCGTACAAGTGGGTAGGGCAGATTCGAGGCGGTATCGCCATGGCCACGGTCATGGCCTGCGCCGCGTTTGCCGCCATCTGCGGGTCCAATGCGGCCACAGCCGCCACCATGACCACCGTAGCCCTTCCCGAGATGAAGAAGTTCAAGTATGATTCCAAGCTCAGCACCGGAGCCATCGCCTGCGGGTCCACCCTCGGGGTGGTCATTCCCCCCAGCGTCGTGCTCATCGTGATCGGGCTCTACACCGGACAGTCCATCGGGAAGCTCTTTTACGGAGGGGTGGCCGCAGGGGTCCTGCTGGCGGTGTTGCTCACGTTGACGGTGTACATCGTATGCACCTTCCGCCCGGCCTGGGGGCCGGTGGGGGAGAAGACCACCTTCGGGGAGAAACTCCGGGCGCTTCCTGGGGCGGTGGAGATGCTCATTCTCTTCCTGCTGGTCATGCTGGGCCTCTACTTCGGCTTTTTCACGCCGGCCGAGGCAGGAGCCGCCGGCTCCTTTTTCGCCGTAATCATCAGCGTGGCCCAGGGAAGGCTGAGCTGGCAGGGGTTTGTAAACTCCGTCATGGACACCCTGCGGATCTCCTGCATGGTGATCATGATCGTGGCGGGCGCGGTCATCTTCGGCAAGTTCCTGACGGTCACCCGAATCCCCTTCAACATCGCCGAGTGGGTGACCGGCCTGCCGGTTCCGGATTTTGTGATCATGGGAATCATATTCGTGATCTTCGTGATCGGAGGGGCGGTCATGGACGCCCTGGCGCTTCTCCTCATCACCATTCCCATCTTTTTTCCCGTGGCCGAGAGCATGGGGCATGACCCTATCTGGTTCGGCGTGACCATCACGGTGATCACCACCCTGGGGGCGGTCACCCCGCCGGTCGGCGCCACCACCTATGTGGTGGGCGGCATGGCCAGGGATGTGCCCCTGGAGAGCGTGTTCAAGGGGGTGGCCTTTTTCATGCCCGCCTACATCCTGTCTGTGATCCTGCTTATGATGTTCCCTGGGATCGTAACGTTTCTGCCGAACCTCATACGCTAGGTCGAAAATAAAAGTTTGAACTCTAAAGAGGACCAAAAGCGAAAAGAAAAGGGAAATAGAGCCATGCCAGTGACTTTTATGCCGAAGGCTAAGACCGAGGAAGAACTCGCTCAGCAGCAGCTTGACGGCCTGAAGTGGACGGTCCGCCATGCCTACGAGGGCTCCTCAGTGTATCGAAGTAAGCTGGACCAGGCCGGGGTCGGGCCGGAGGACATTCGGTCCCTGGACGACCTCGCGCGGCTGCCGTTCACCACCTCCAAAGACCTGCAGGAGGGCTATCCTTTCCCCTTGCTCTCCGTGCCCCAGGAACAGGTGGTCCGCATTCACGCCTCCTCCGGCACCACGGGTAAGCGCAAGGTCCTGTGCTACAGCCGAAAGGACGTGGAGGACTGGGCCCATTTTTTTGCCCGCTGCTATGAAATGGCCGGGCTGACACCGTCGGATCGGGTGCAGATCGCAGTGGGTTACGGGGTATGGACGGCAGGTGTAGGGTTTCAGTGGGGCTGCGAGACCTTCGGAGCCATGGCCGTCCCGGCCGGACCGGGGAACATGGACATGCAGTGCGAGTTTCTGGTGGATTTTCAGAGCACCGCCATGTGCTGCACCGCCTCCATGGGCCTGCTCATGGCGGAAGAGGTCAACCGGCGGGGGCTTTTGGACAAGATCAACCTCAAGACCATGATCTTCGGTTCGGAGCGATCGAGCGAGGCCATGCGCAAGCGCATTCAGGAGTTGCTCGGCATAGAGCACATGTACGACATTCCGGGTATGACCGAGCTGTACGGTCCCGGGACAGGCCTCGACTGCCACCACCACGCCGGGATCCACTACTGGGCCGACTACTACATTTTGGAGATTCTGGACCCGGACACCCTGGAGCCCGTGCCCGAAGGCGAGGCGGGTGAGATGGTCGTCACCACCCTCCAGAAGGAAGCCGTGCCCCTGATCCGGTATCGGACCCGGGATCTGACCAAGCTCATTCCCGGGCGTTGCCCCTGCGGATCGGTCCTGCCCCGGCACGACCGTATTCTGGGCCGCTCGGACGACATGATCATCTTTCGGGCCGTGAACATCTATCCCGGTCAGGTGGACCATGTTCTGTCCGGTATTCCGGGCATCGGCAGCGAGTATCAGCTGATCCTGGACCGCAAGGAAGACGGCAAGGACTACATGACCCTGCGCGTGGAACGGGACGAAGGGGTGGAGAGTGACCGGGACGAGGAGCTGTCGTCCAGGATCGGGCAGGAGATCAAGAAGCAGATCATGGTCAGCGCTCAGGTGGAGCTTATGGCCTACGGGTCCCTGCCGCGATCAGAGCGCAAGAGCAAGAGGGTGTTCGACAATCGGGATTGAGAATATGACATGATCCGGGATGTAAAGACTTTTTGAAACCTGAATTGAGTGAGCCCTTAGTATAGAAAAACAGGCCTCGAGTTCACGGAGGAGTTTCATGAAGAAGTTCGATTACCACACACCGCAAAGCCTGAAAGAGGCCTATGACCTGATGGAGAAGCAAAAGGGCCGGGCCCGGTACATTGCAGGCGGAACGGATGTGATCGTGCGCATCAAACAGCGGGCCATCGAGCCGGAATCGCTCATTTCCCTGAGGCACATCGAGGATCTTCAGGGCGCTCACTGGAACGGAGGTCTTCGACTCGGGAGCATGACCCTGTTTCGGGACATCGAGCGGGACGGGCACATCGCAAAGAGCTACCCGGCCCTGCATGAGGCAGTGGCGGTCCTGGCCAACCCCCAGGTGCGCAACGTGGCCACCCTGGGAGGCAACCTGGCCAATGCCGCTCCGTCGGCCGACTGCGCGCCGCCTCTTCTGGTGCTCGGCGCAACCGTGGAGATCGACGGCCCGGGCGGGAACCGGAACGTACCGCTGGAAGCCTTCTTCAAGGGGCCGGGCGAGAGCTGCATGGACGAGACGGATGTGCTCAAGGCGGTCGTGATTCCCGAAAGAGAAAAGAACAGCGGTACGGCGTTTTTAAAGACCGGACGCGTGAGCCAGGACATCGCGCTGATCAACGCGGCGGCCTTTGTGGTCATGGAAGGCGGAGTGTGCAAGGCCTGCCGTCTGGCGGCGGGCGCCGTGGCCCCGGTTCCCATGCGCCTCGAACAGACCGAGAAAACGGTTGAAGGCCGGGAGATCACGCCCGAGCTCCTCGAGGAGGTCAAGGAGGCGGCGGCGAAGGAGGTGCGCCCCATCACGGACGTCCGCACCACGGCCGAGTACCGCCGGATCATGTCCGGAGTCCTGATCAAACGGGCCATTCAACAAGCTGTACGGAATGCCGAGTAAAGGGGAGGCCTATCCATCCTGAAAGGATGCTCGGGCATGGCCGGGTTTTCCAAAGGCGAAGTGGAGGAAAATGCATGAAGAAGCTCATTACCTTTAGCTTGAACGGCGACCGGGTCTCAGCGGAAGTGGAGTCGCATCGAATGCTGCTCGATGTGCTGCGGGACACCTTTGATCTGAAAGGGACCAAGCCCGGTTGCGGGCAGGGTGAGTGCGGGGCTTGCACCGTATTGGTGGACGGCGTGAATGTGGATTCCTGTCTCTACCCGGCCTTTGAAATTGAAGGGAAAAATGTGACTACTGTGGAGGGACTCGTGGCCGAGGGCAACCGGCTCCATCCGGTTCAGCAGGCCTTTGTGGAGCACGGCGGCATTCAATGCGGGTTTTGCTCGCCCGGCATGATCATGTCCGCCACGGCGCTCTTGAAGGAAAACCCCTCACCGAACGACGAGGAGATCAAACGGGGCATCTCCGGCAATCTCTGCCGCTGCACCGGATACGTTCAGATCGTGGAGTCCATCCGCGATGCAGCGGAGCGCACACAAGAAAACGCCGGCTGATGCGGGCCGTATGATGCCCATTTCGTAAACCGGATCAGATATCCAACATAGAGGGCGCAAATGAGCACGCAATACAATTTCATCGGGACCGAGGTGGCCAGGCCGGACGCCCCGGACAAGGCGGCGGGCAGGGCTGTGTACATTCACGATCTCGTCAGGCCCGGGATGCTTTTCGGCAAGATCAAATACGGCGAATGCGCGCACGGCCGGATCAAGCACATCGACACCTCCAGGGCGGAGAAGCTGCCCGGGGTCAGGGCCGTGCTGACAGGGGACAACTCGCCTCTGGTGCGATACGGCTTTATCAAGGACAATTTCGTTTTCAAGAGGGACAAGGTCCGCCAGTACCGGGACGAGGTCGCCGCTGTGGCGGCCACGGATCCGGACATCGCCGCTGAGGCCGTGGACCTGATTCGAGTGGAATATGAGGATCTTCCCGGCGTGTTCGACCCGGAAGAGGCCATGAAGGAAGGCGCCCCGCTCATCCATGAAACCGACGCCCGGGGCAAGCCCAAGAAGGACAACCTGGTTCCCGTGCCGTGGCGGTTCGTGGCCGGAGACGTGGAAGAGGCCAAGCAGGAGGCGGCCTATGTGGCTGAAGACGCCTTTGAGACCCAGCTCATTCAGCAGTCCTGCATGGGAACGGCCGGGTGCATCGCCGAGTTCGATCTTCAGAACAACCTGATCATACACACCAAGACCCAGATCCCCTTTCTAGCGCAGAACGACTTCAACCAGGCCCTTGCGGCCATGGGGCTCAAGGGGAAAAACTCCCGGGTGATCGTGCCCACCCTGGGCGGGGCCTTCGGCACCGGTCTCGACACCCACGGCTATGAGTTCATCGCCATTCTTCTCGCCCACAAGACCGGCCGGCCCGTGAAGATCGTCCTGGACCGCGAGGAGGAGTTCATCACGCTTTCGCCCCGCCAGCCCACCCGCAGCCGCATTGTTCAAGGGTGCGACAGGGAGGGAAAGCTGATTTTCCGGGAGATTCACATGCTCCTCGATAACGGGGCCTACACCTCCTGGGGCGCAACCACGCCCAGCGTAATGATGCTTCCCATCTCCAGCATCTACCGGGTCCCCAACGTGTTCTACGACACCAAGATCGTTTACACGAACAACACCTACTGCCAGGCCATGCGGGGATATGGAAATCCCCAGGCGGCCTGGGCTTTGGAGGGCAACCTGGACCATCTGGCCGAGGAGGCCGGAATCGATCCCTACGAGTTCCGGATGATGAACCGGAACATCCCGAATGACTTGACCCCTATGGGGCTCAACATCACCTCCTGCGGTCACAAGGAGTGCCTGGAGTCGGTGGCGGACAGCCTCGGGTGGACGGAGAAGCGGGGCAAAGGGCGCGAGGCCCGGAGCGGTAAGGTCCGCGGGGTCGGCATGGCCTCCCTCTTTCACGTGGGCGGTTCCGGCCGCGTGTACCGCTCCGACGGATCCGGGATCATCATGAAGCTGGACGACTTCGGAAACGTCTCTGTGATTGCAGGGGGCGTGGAGATGGGACAGGGCTTTGATGCAGCCTTGACCCTGGCCTCGGCAGAGGCCCTGGGTGTCACGCCCGACAAGGTCAAGGTGGTGACCGGGGATACGGCCACCTGCCCCTGGGATGTGGGAACCCATGCCAGCCGCGGGGCCTTTACCTCCTGTAATGCGGCGATCCAGGCCGCACGCCTGGCGCGCGACAAGATCTTCGAGCTGGCGGCCGAGCACTTCCTGCCCCGCATCCAGTACAAAGAGAAAAGGAAGCAGAAAAAGGATCCGGACTACCGGATCCCTGATCTGGACTACGAGCGGATGCTCAAGCCCTCGGATTTTGATATGCAGCAGAACGTGCTCTTTCTCAAGGAAGACCCCCAACACCCCCTTCTCCGCCTGAGCCTGGACGAGATCCTCCGCGAAGCCCATTACAAAGAGCAGGGGACCATGATCGTCACCGAGGCCTTTTACGATCCCTGCAATCAGATGCTCGACATGAAGACTTGCCGGGGCAACCTTTCGGCCACGTACATCTTCGGAACCCAGGGCGCCGAGGTGGAAGTGGACCTGGAGACCGGGAAGGTCAAGGTGCTTCGGTTCGCCGCGGCCCACGATGTGGGCCAGGTGCTCAATCGGCAGACCATTCTAGGCCAGATTTACGGCGGCGTACTGACCGGCATCGGCTATGCCCTGTGTGAAGAGTACAAGGCGGAGCAGGGAAGGAATATGAATCCCAATTTTCTGGACTATAAGATCCTCTCCGCGCCGGATCTGGATTTTCCGATCGATGTGGCCTGCATCGAGACCCACGACGAGGAAGGCCCTTTTGGTGCCAAGGGCGTGGGGGAACCGGGTCTGGTTCCCACGGCGCCGGCTATAGCAAACGCGGTTTACGACGCCATAGGGGTGCGGATTCACTCTCTGCCCCTTACGCCGGAAAAGGTCCTGGCCGCCATTCGGGGCGAATCGGTGTGAAGCAGAGGCGGGCCGTGGTTGATAGCCGGGACCGGCGACTTGGTCGATCCGGCCGTTCGAGCGGCTGATCCAGCGACATCAGACAAACACTAAGGGAGGTAGCCCTATGAATACGGAACAGAAGCTCTACTCGACCGCCTTGAATCCCCTGCTGGTACAACCCAAGCGTCCTCTCCCCAAGGAGGTGGCGATCATCGGGGCCGGTACCATCGGTCCGGATATCGGCTATTATGTGAAGAGCGCCCTGCCGGACATCAAGCTCCATCTCGTGGATGTGGCCGAGGGTCCGCTGCAGGGAGCTCAGAAGCGTCTCCAGGGATACGCCCACAAGGCCGTGGACAAGAAGAAGATGTCCCAGGAGAAGGCCGATGCGGTTCTTCAAAACATGTTCTTCACCCAGGACTACGACCGGATATCCGACTGCGATCTGGTGATCGAGGCGGCCACCGAGAACATCGCCCTCAAGCAGAAAATCTTTCAGATGGTGGAAGAGCGGGTGAGCAGGGAGACCATCATCACCTCCAATACAAGCTCCATTCCAGCGGATCGGATCTTCAGCGGCATGAAGCAACCCGAGCGGGCCACCGTCACCCACTTCTTCGCCCCGGCATGGCGAAGCCTGCCCGTGGAGGTCATTCGGTGGGACCAGGTGAGCCCGCAGGTGGTGGACGATTTGTTCTGGTTCTTTGCAGCCACGGGCAAGGCCCCTGTCATCACGGACAACGCCATTTGCTTCGTGCTGGACCGTATTTTCGACAACTGGTGCAACGAGGCGGCCTTTCTTTTGGAGCACGCCACCGCCAGCCGGATCGACAAGGTGGCCGAGGAGTTTGTTTTTGCCGGACCGTTTTTTGTCCTGAACATGGCCAACGGGAATCCCATCATTGTGGAGACGAACACTCTCCAGATGGAGGAAGGCGATTGCTACAGGCCGGCCACCATCCTGAACTCCGTGGACCGGTGGAACACCCACCGGCCGGGGTCCAAGGTGGCGGTTCCCGACGATTTGAAGGGGCTTATCAGGGACCGCCTGCTGGGCATCTTTTTCTCCCAGTCCTTTGACATCATAGATCGCGGGATCGGGACCCCTGCGGACCTCAACTTCGGCTGCCAGATCGCCCTGGGATTTCGAAAGGGTCCGCTGGATGTGATGCGCGAGCTGGGAGAGTCCGAGGTGAGCCGAATCATGGGACGGTTCGAGGCCGAGCGACCCGGTTTTCCGGCACCCAAGGCCGGGTTGGACGAATATCAGGATTTCCGCCGCTTCATCCTGGTGGACGAGGTGGACGGGGTCAAGGTTATGACCATTCGACGCCCCCAGGCCATGAATGCCTTGACTCCGGAGATAACCGACGAGATCCTGGCCGTGCTTCAGGCGGGAGCGGACGACCCGGCGGTGAAGGGGTTCGTGATCACCGGGTATGGGACGAACGCCTTCAGCGCCGGGGCGGACATAGGAAGATTTCCGGAGTACCTGGGGGATTTTGACGCCCTGTACAATTACACCAAAGAGTGGGCCCGGACCCAGTTGTACCTGGATGGAATGGAAAAGCCGGTGGTGGCGGCGGTCAACGGAATGGCCCTGGGAGGCGGGCTGGAGCTGGCCATTCGGTGTCATGGCATTGTGGCCACCAAAAACTCCATGTTTCAATTCCCGGAGATCACCCTCGGCATCCTGCCGGGCATAGGCGGATGTATCGTGCCCTATCGAAGATGGCCCCAGGGCGCCTCGAGATTCAATGAGATGTTGACGCTCGGAAAACCGATCTATGCGGATGATGCCGCGGAGATCGGCATGGTTTCCCGCGTGGCTGATGATTACAGCGGCTTGATTTCCGCGGCCGTCGATGAGGTGGAAAGGCTCACCGGGAATGTCGGCCGGATTCCCGACGGGCGGGTGGACATCGAAGAGATTGCCGTTCCGGAAGCACCGGCCGCCGGGAAGCTTCCCCTGAGCCGGGAGGCGGTCTCCATTATCATTGATACCATTAAAAAGGGGTGCGCCGCGGCCACCTTCGAAGAGGCCCTCGAGATCGGGTACCGGGGATTTGCAAAGACCGGCTGTACGGATGCGGCCAAGGAAGGGATCACGGCGTTCTTGGAGAAAAGGAAGCCTGATTTTACGGCCTAGCGGGTATTCAGGCTTTTTCGGGTCCCTCGGGGAAGCCGGTCATTCCATCTCCGTGATTTCAGCGGTGCACAGAGTGTAAAGGGCGGCACCTCACCTGGTGCCGCCCTTTGTTTTTCAATACCCGTCCTTTAGTGCCTGAATTCAGGTGTTAATCAGTTCACTTTGCGGTCTTTGTAGCTTGGCGCGAACGAGCAGCCAAGGGTGGAGGCGGAGGCATGAAAAGAAACGGACTTCTCACCGGCACGGGAACGGAGGAGGTAAAAGCCGTCCTGGCCGTGACACTCGGGCAAGGCCCTGCAGACCTTGCCGTGACCAACGCCGTGGTCTTCAACGTCTATACGGGGGAATGCCTGGAGGGCCTCACCGTGGCGACCAAAGGACGGTGGATCGCGTATATCGGGGCGGACCCCGAAGACCGCATTTCGCAGAGCACCCGGGTCCTGGACGCCCAAGGGGGGATCCTTGTCCCCGGCTTCATTGACGGGCACACCCACCTGGCGGACATGGTCTACAGCCCTTCCGCGTTCATTCGCCATGCGGCCCCCGGCGGAACCACCACCGTCATCACCGAAACCATCGAGCCCTATCCCATCTGCGGCCGGGCGGGAATCGAGGATTTCCTCTCAGCCCTTCGGGATCAGCCCATTTCCTTTTTTGCCACGGCGCCTCCGTTGGCCTCCAATTGCAGCGCACTCAACGGCCTTCCCATGGAGGACCTCCGGGTGCTGCTTGAACGGGAAGACATCCTGGGGTTGGGTGAGACCTATTGGTCTTCCCTTTTTCAGGAGCCGGACACCTTTCTGCCTTTGATCCAAGAAACTCTTCGGTGCGGCAAAAACGCAGAAGGCCATTCCGCCGGTGCCTCGGGCGAAAAGCTCATGGCCTACAGTGCCGCAGGCGTGACCTCCTGCCACGAAGCCATTCGTGCTGAGGAGGCCCTGGAACGGCTGCGGTTGGGTATGTACGTCATGATCCGGGAAGGGAGCATTCGAAGGGATCTGGAAAGCATCTCCGAGCTGCGTCAGGCGGGAGTCGATGCGGCCCGGTTGATACTGGTCACGGACGGGGTCGGCCCCAGTGATCTTGTGGAAAACGGGTACATGGAATGCCTTGTTCAGAAGGCGTTGGACTGCGGTTTCGAACCGGCCCAGGCCATACGAATGGGCACGCTGAACGTGGCCGAGTATTTTCAGCTGGGCGGTCTTGTGGGAGCACTTGCACCGGGCAAGCAGGCCGACATGGTGCTCATACCGGAGATGAGAACCGTTCGGGCCGATCTCGTGGTGGCCAAGGGGGCCGTGATTGCCGAAAACGGCCGTCTCACCGTTACTCCGAGGGAGCATGAGTTTTCCGGGGCCAGCCGCAACAGCATACGGCTTCAGTGCGATCCGGCGGCCGGGGATCTCGCAATCCAGGCCCCGGAAGGCCGTCGAGAAGCAACGGTACGTGTGATTGATCAGGTCACCAACCTGGTGACCCGCGAGCTTATCACCACGGTTGAAGTGAAGGACGGGCAGGTCCACAGCGATGTCAGCCGGGATTTGCTGAAAGTGGCCGCGATTGACCGGGCCGACTCCTCGGGAAATATGTTTACCGGCCTCATTCGAGGTTTTGGACTGTGCTCGGGTGCATTCGCCTGCAGTTGTGGCTGGGACTCTGCGGACATCATGGTGGTGGGCGCGAACGATGGCGACATGGTTCTGGCCGTCAACCGAATCAGGGCACTCCAGGGGGGCTTCACAGTCTGCGATCAGGGCCGGGTCCTTGCCGAGCTGCCCATGCCCATCTTCGGGCTCATGTCCGATCTTCCGCTTCCGGAGCTTGCCGGCCGCATGGACCGGGTCGAGGCGGCGGTAAAGAGTCTGGGTTGCCCCTTCCAAGCCCCCGGTCGAACACTGGCCACCCTGGCGGGCGCAGCCATCCCCTTTCTGCGCATCTGCGACCAGGGCCTCAAGGACATCAAAACCGGAGAGGAGCGGGAGCTGTTTGTTTCTTCGGGGGAGGCCGGGGGACAACCAGCATGATATCTGGTTTGATACGAAAATCCTGCGCCAAGCTGCAAAGACCGCCAAGTGAAATGGTTGATATAAAAAGGTTTTTCCTTGACGTTATTGTTGTCTTTGCGGGACAATATAAACTATTGAGGCAGGGCTCTTTAGAAGATGCGACGAGAAGACCCTTGCCGAGTTCGTCTGGACCTCCTTTTTGGGCATCGTGCACCTGGAGAACAGCAAAATGGCCATGGGGCGGAAGACCCATATGGAAGAAACATGGGCCCTCGGCCTGACGGTCCTGGAACGAGGGCTCACCCCGGACGCTTGATAAAAACAAGGAGCTGTAAACATGAAACAGACGATTTCGCTTCATGTCAACAAAGACACCTACACCCTGGCGGTGGAGCCCTGGAGGACCCTGAACGAGGTGCTTCGAGAGGACATCGGTCTTACAGGGACCAAGCTGGGATGTGGATCCGGGGACTGCGGGGCTTGTACCGTCATGATGGACGGGAAAACCGTGAGCTCCTGCCTGACACTGGCCGTGGAGGCCGCAGGCAGAGACATCCTTACAGTGGAAGGCCTTGCGGAGTCCGGGGAAAAGCTGCATCCCGTCCAGGAGGCGTTCATTGAAAAAGGGGCCATCCAGTGCGGATACTGCACGGCGGGCATGGAGATGTCGGCCCTGTTTCTCCTCCAGGGGAATGTTGCTCCCAGGGACGCTGAAATCCGCCGGGGACTCTCCGGCAACCTCTGCCGGTGCACGGGGTACAACAAGATCGTGGATGCGATCCAGCTGGCCGCACAAAACATGAAGTCCTAGAAAAGACAGGGGGGAACCCATGCGTTCTTCGAAGTTCGATTACTATTCCCCGAGAACCGTGGAGGAGGCCTCCCGGCTTCTCCTGGAGGTGGGTGAGGGGGCCTTTGCCCTGGCCGGGGGAACGGATTTGCTCGTGAAGTGCCGTCACGGCATGATTCATCCCCAGGCGGTCATCAGCCTCAATGCCATAGAGGACCTAAAGGGCATCCGGTTTGATCGAAAAAAGGGCTTGACCATCGGCGCGGGAGCGCTTCTGGCCGAGGTGGAGGCCCATCCTGACATTCGACGCCGATACCCGGCTGTGGCCTATGCAGCGAGCGTGACCGCCAATACACAGATCCGCAATATGGGAACCGTGGCCGGAAACCTATGCAACGCGGCTCCGTCGGCGGAAAACGCCCCCACCCTCATGGCCATGAGCGCCGAGGTGGTGCTGCAAGGAAAGGACGGACAAAGGCGTGTTGCCCTGGATGAGTTTTTCAAGGCGCCGGGCCGGACCGCCCTGGAACCGGGAGAGATAATGACCTCCGTCTTCGTCCCTCTTCCTCCGCCCCGCTCCGGAGCGTCGTATCAGCACATCTCGGCACGCGGCCGGGTGGATATCTCGGCCGTGTGCGTGGGCGCCATGATGACCTTGGATAGTAGCGGATGCGAGAACGTGCGCGTGGTCCTGGGCGCCGTGGCTCCCGTCCCCATGAGGGCCGTGAAGGCGGAACGCCTTCTTCGAGGAAAGAAGCCCACCCTGGAGCGGATCGAACAGGCGGCGGAGCAGGCCATGAAGGAGAGCAGGCCTATTTCGGACCTCAGGGCCAGTGCGGCATACCGAAAGGCCATGGTTCAGGTGTTGACGAAGAGGGCCTTGCAGGAAGCCTTGAAGCAAGCCCAAAAGACAAGCGGCTCCAGGAGGAAAGGCTCATGAAATCGTTCAGGATGATCGGAGGAAACATTCCCAGGACCGACGGGGAGGCCAAGGCGACCGGGGCCGCCGTGTATGCGGACGACATCAAAATGCCGGGCATGCTCTACGGGGCCCTGCTCAGAAGCCCTCTGCCCCATGCCCGCATAGCGCACATCGATGTGCGCAGGGCCGCCGCCCTCCCCGGTGTCAAGTGCGTGATCACGGGAGAGGACACCCCCAAGATTCGATATGGAAACTGGAGGCTCTTTCCGGCCACCCAGGACGAATACCCCCTGGCCGTGGACAAGGTCCGGTTCATCGGAGACGAGGTGGCTGCTGTGGCGGCTGTGGACACGGAGACCGCCCGGGAGGCCCTGGATTTGATCGAAGTGGCGTACGAAGAGCTGCCGGCTTCATTCGATGTCAAGGCGTCCATGAAAAAGGACGCCCCCGTCCTGCACGAGGAGACCCCCTCCAACATCAGTGTGGATCGAAAGATCCAGTACGGCGATATTCAAAAGGGATTTCGCGAATCCGACTATGTTAGAGAGGACACCTTCACGGTGCACGCCCAGAGTCACGCCTATCTGGAGCCCTGCTCCTGCGTGGCCCAGGTGGACCTGGACGGTCGCATCACCCTGTGGACCTCCACCCAGACCCCTTACATCGTGCAGTGTCTTCTGGCATCCACACTGGGGATGCGTGAAAACGACATTCGGGTGATCGTGCCCTTTGTGGGCGGAGGATTCGGCGGCAAGATGGAGCTCCGGCCCTGGGAGTTCTGCTCGGCGTTTCTGTCCCGAAAGACAGGAAAGCCGGTCAAGTTCACCCTGACCCGGGAGGAGGAGCTGGCCGCGGGCAGGCGGCGTCATCCCATGACGCTCAAATCCAAGGTCGGGTTCAAAAAGGACGGCACCCTGGCGGTTAAGGACCTGAAGATCACCCTGGACGGCGGGGCCTACAATGCCATGGGTCCGACCGCGACCTTTCTCTGCGGGAACTTCGGAGCCATGCTCTATCGGTACCCCCACTACCGGTTTCTGGGGCAGCACGTCTACACCAACAAGCCTCCGGCCAGCGCCATGCGAGGGTTCGGTGCGCCTCAGGCCCTGTTCGCCGCCGAGTCCCAGATGAACCTGGCCGCTCAGGAGCTGGGCATCGATCCCATTGAGCTTCGGATCAAGAACGCCCAGGTGACCGGAGACACCATTCCGGACGTGGCCACCATCAGCAGCTGCGGGTTCATCGACTCGCTCAAGGAAGTGGCCCGAATGAGCAACTGGAAGCGAAAGCGCAAAAACATGAAACCCGGCCGCGGGGTGGGCGTGGGATGCTACAGCTTCATCTCCGGGGGCGTGTTCAACTGGTTCAACACCCAGTACCCTTTTTCCGCAGCAGAGGTTCGGGCCTTTGACGACGGGACCGTGCATCTCCTCACCATGGCCACGGACATCGGCCAGGGGTCGAACACGGCCATCAAGCAGATCCTGGCCGAGGAGCTGGGGCTTCGAATGGAAGACATACGCATCACGTCGGCCGACACCGCCATGACCCCCCAGGCGGACCTGGGAACCTGGGGGAGCCGGGTCACCCTCATGAACGGCAATGCCGTGCTGGATGCGGCCCGCAAGATCAAGCGGGAGATTTTCGGAGCGGTCTCCGCCAGGAACAAGCTCAATGTGATTTATGATTTCGAGTGCAGGGACGGAATGGTATTTCCCAAGGGGCGCCCGGACCGGGGCATGCCGTTCGGTGAGGCCGTGTCCCTGGTGCAGAAGGCCAATCGGGGGGAACCCCTGGTGGCCAGGGGCTCCTACACGCCCCGGGGCAAGGGCCTGGTCACTCCGGCATTCAGCTTCGGTGCCCAGGTGGCCGAAGTGGACGTGGACCGGGAGACCGGTCTGGTCCGGGTGGAGAAGATGTGGACGGCCCACGACTGCGGAACGGTGATCAATCACATGGCCGTGGAAGGGCAGCTCGAAGGGTCCATTCACATGGGGCTGGGGTATGCTCTCTCAGAGCAGTTCGTGATGGAAGAGGGAAAGACACTTAACACCACATTTCTGGACTACAAGATACCCAATGCCATGGACATGCCCCCTGGAGAGTCGCTCTGCATCGAGACCTACGAGGAGGAAGGCCCGCTGGGCGCGAAGGAGGCGGGGGAAGGGCTGGTTTCGCCCACGGCCCCGGCCATTGCCGATGCGGTCTTTCACGCCACCGGCTATCGGTGCAAGGACCTTCCCATCACGCCGGAAAAGGTGTTGAACCACTTGAAGAAGAGGAAGAAGTAGGATTAATATTAAAAGATCTTTTCTTGGCGTCTTTGCGAGAGGATACAGTCCTTACGAATTAGTCAATGATTCGTTTGAGCAGGGAAAAAAATGCCGCCTTTTCTTCCTCGGTGTAGGAGGAGAGGTGCGCCTCCACGAAGCGGTTCTTTGCATGGGCGATGTCTTGCAGGGTTTCCCGGCCCTTGGCGGAAATGACCAGCAGGGTCACCCGCTCGTCCCTGGGGTCGCTTTTTCGGTACAAAAAACCGTTTTTCTCCAGCCGCTTGGCCACTCCCGTCATATTGGCGCCTGATACCAGCATGGTCCTGGATACATTGGAGATGGTGTTCCGGCCCCCTGTGGATGCATCCAGCACCCTCAGGGCGTTGTACTGGGAAAAGGTCAGGCCGTACTGTTTGAAGATGGCCCCGGACTCCCTTTTATACTGCTCCGCTGCGCGAACCAGGGCCATGATGATTTTCTCATCCGTGCTGAGGTCGTTGATGTAATCGCCCATTTGGTGTCGCAGTCCCTCCATGTTCACCATTCTGATCCCGGTCCTATTTCGGCAGGTCCTCGGGGGTTTTCCAGTCCTTCATGGAGTGCATCCATGGTGCACGCTCCACAAAGACGTCATGGGCCAGGGGGACCGGCGGGTGGGACATCCACTTGGGATCGAATGCGTCCTTCACCTTCAGCAGGAAGTCGTGATAGTTGGGCCCGTATTTCGGCCCCGTCAAATAGAGGGGCTGGTGGGGGCCCAGAAGCGAGGTGTAGAAGCGGTTTTTGATGTTCATTTTGGAGCTGTCCACGTAGAAGCGGTCCACGGGGGCGGTGTCGTCGTCCGGATCCCAGTAGATCAGGAACTCGGAGTACCCCTGGTGGCCCAGCTCAAAGCTCTGGAACCAGCCCGGATCGCCGTAGTCCGGCATCAGCGGCGGGGTGTACTTCTTTTTCAATTCCGCATACGCCGGGCCGTGCTCAGTGGCCTGGGACAGGGTATCAATGACATAGTCCACCGACAAATACCCCCCGCACATGAGCCACATGCCGGCGGAGTCGGCGTTTTTGATCCAGGACTCGTCCGAGGGTTTGGTGCGACGGGCCACCCCGCCCAGGGGTTCCATGATGTCCATGAGGACCTTTTCGTCATACGCCATCTGCTCCTCGGAGGTGAATCCGATCAGGAGGACGCGCACGATAAAGAAGTTTGCAATGGACTCCTCGGTCTCCCGGCCCCAGATGTCCCAGAACTCCTCCTTGCACCCGGCCTTGGCGATGGCGCGCCAGAAGAGCGGGACCTTGGTGACCGCGCCTGCGATCTCGGCACGGCCGATCTCCTTCATGGCCTCGACCTGGGCCTCTTTGGAGGGCACTGTGAAGTTTATCCACTTGATCCGCTTTTCGGGAAGGGCAAGGGCCGTATCAGGAGAGATGCCCGTGGGCTCCAGCCGCTCCGGCTGGAAGGGCAGGGTCTTGATGGCCATTCGTGTGACGATGCCCAGGCATCCCCGCAGCCCGGTGTAACCTCTGAGCAGCCCGCGCAGGTCGGGTCCGGGCCCCTCGCCCCAGAAAGGATCCTCTCCCGTGGCCAGGGAGCCCATCTTGAGCAGCTCTCCGTCCGGCATCACCACCTCGGTTCCCAGGATCCTTCTCTGGGGCAGACCGATTCGATGACTCAAGGGAGACCATCCGTCTCCGATGAGGTTGGCAATGGCCGAGGCCTGGGACCCTCCGCCCCCGATGACCACGTATGCGCCGTGGTTCATGCACTCCTCCTGAATGGGCGAGAAGACCATGCCCGGTCCCACCTCGACGTAGAAGTGCTTCTCATCCATAATGAAATCGTTCATCCGCTTGAGATCGATCAGCAGGGCGGCTTCCACGTGGGGATGGGATCGGGGTCCGTAAAACCCCGTGCTGTAGGGTACATAAGGAATCTCGTTTCGATAGCAGATCTTGACGATCCGTTGGACCTCTTCGGTGGTTTCGGGCATGATGACGCATGCGGGCACCGCAGTCATGACACGCTCGTATCCCAGACCGTTCTCATACCCACCCGGGCCGCTTCGGTATCCCTCGCAGATCACCGGGTCGTCCGAGACGTATTCCGCGCCCACGACTGACTCAAACACGCTCACGATATCTTTGGACAGGGCCATGATTTCCCTCCTAGGCCTTAATGGATGCGCAGACCACTTCCGAAATATCCAGAACCTGCACATCATCGCCGTTTTCCCGGACGGCCTGCTTGAAGTTGTTTTTGCAAAAGGGGCAGGCGGA
This sequence comes from uncultured Desulfobacterales bacterium, assembly GCA_964591925.1. Lineage (GTDB taxonomy): Bacteria > Desulfobacterota > DSM-4660 > Desulfatiglandales > HGW-15 > JAIPEI01. Next base: position 5,919 of record CAZQCK010000028.1, on the reverse strand, counting down.
TACCAGGGTTTCGGCCCCGATCTCCTTGACCTCTTCGAGCCGATGATTCGCCGCAAAGGCGGCAAGCTCGGGGAACGCCTCCTTGGTTCCCCGGCCCGCGCCGCAGCAGAAGGCGTTTTCCCGCATTCGGGGCATTTCCACCAGTTTCACCCCGGGAATGGACCCCAGTATGTCCCGCGGCTGGAAATAAACACCGTTGGTTCCACGACGTCTATTGAGCCTGGGCTCCACGCAGCCCATCCACCCCCGCTTGCCGGTGTAGGGCGTCCACGGTTCGCTCAGACGGCTGAGGCTGCATGCGTCGTGGTAGGTCATGCGGGTGTCTAGGGGTTTTTCCAGCCTGAGTGATCCCTCTTTCACCTTGTCGTCCACGAACTCCACGAGATGGAGGACCTGGAATCCGAGTTCTTCTGTGGCGATGTCGAGCAGCTTGGGAACATCCACCTTCCACATGCGGTAGCCTTCGGCACAGCTCGTGATAAGGGTTTTGGCCCCGGTCTTTCGCACCTCCTCGACATTTCGCACTGCCAGGGCCTTGGCCTCGTCGAACAGTCCCACGGAGAAGACCGTGTTACCGCAGCACCATTCGTCGGGCAGGAGCATATAGGGGGTGGCGGACGCCTTGAAAATCCCGGCGGTGGATCGGGCGATCTCCTGGTTGATGTAGGAGGCCGTACATCCAGCAAAATAAAGGACCTCCGCCCTGTCCACCGGGGGTGCGTCTTCGGGGATCCAGGCGGTTCTTTGCTTATGGTGCGACGCGTACATGTTGTGATTTTTTCTGATGTTCTCCGCGATCTTCTTGTGGGCGGGCATGGGGCCGGCCCCGTCCCGGACCGCCTTGACGCGAACCGCCTCCAGGGTGAGCCCCACTTCCAGGTCCAGGTTCCGCTTGCAGCCCACATCGCACGCCCCGCACAGGGTGCATGCATACATGACCTCCAGGGCCTTGTCATTCCAGTCCAGTCTGCCTTCCACCATGGCGTGGGCGATTCTAAGCTTTCCGTAGGCCCCATAGGCATCGAACCGGTACATGGTGGCACTCGGGCAGCGGGTCATGAAGGTGGCCCCCGGCATGTAGGTGTGGTCCACCCACGTGCAGCCCTTGCATTTGATGCACCGGCTCATGTCGTAGACAAAGCTGTCAATGTCCGTGATATCCAGACTGAATTCCTCTTTGGGCTTGTAATATCGTATGTCCGGTTGTTGTGCCATGGTTCCACCCCCTTCTTAGAAGCACAGGTTCCCAGGATTCATAATGTGGTTGGGGTCAAAGACCTTTTTCAGTCTCTTGAGATGAGAGGTATAAGAAGCGGCCTTTTCATACACGAGCGGGGCCAGGTCTCCGTAGGGACGGGTGAATACCGCCCCCTGGTTCAGGCAGGCCTTTGCGAGGTCCCGGTACAGGGCGCGGACGGCGTCTTTCTCCTCCTGGTGCCGCGGGTCATAGAAAAAGGTGAACTCCGGCCGGCAGGCGCGGTTGTGCTCCAGGGGCTGAATGTACATGCCGATGTCGGTGGCAGGGTATCCGTGCTCGAAGGCAACGGCTTCCACCATGTCTACAAAACCCTCCGCCATGTGTGGGCGCGTGTGGAAAAAAAGGCTCTGAGAGGCGCCCTTCACCGCATTTCTCCAGTGGGTCTGATCCGCGGGCCAGGGTTTTCGAAGCATGGGCAGGATCTTCTTTCCCAGGCCGGGAAACCCCGGCAGGTTCTCACCCAGGGTGATATCCTGGAACTCGTTTTTGATCACTTCGGCCAGGAAATTCATCTCATAGGCGATTTTCTGTTCCGGATGCCTCAAGAGCCCGCTTACCACCAGAATGAGGGTCCACGGAGGCAGGGTGGCCTTCAGCTTCTGGAACTCGTCCGCCCGGTCTCCTGCAAGCATGGCGGCCAGGTCCACGGGATTGAGCAACAGCACTTCCTGGCCGATCCGTCTGGGCAGGATGCGGTAGAGAAAGTCCATGGCGTGGTTGAGATCATAAATCGGCGCAAACAGAATCTTGTCCATTCGGGGAACGGACTCGATCTTGAGATTGGTCCAGGTGACGACTCCCATGGTGCCCTGGGCGCACTGGAAAAAGCGAAAAAAATCGAGTCCCGGACCCGAGGGATTACCGCCCTTGGCCATGGAGTCCGGATACCCGTTCACGCTGGCAGAGCCCATGCGGAAAATCTCACCCGTAGGCCATACCACCTCCATGGCCTGCAGGGGCTCTCCATAATCGTAGACCTGGTTGGTAGGTTCCTCCCGTTCCATGAAGTCTGTGAGGGGGGAACGCTCCGCAGGGGGCGTAAGGGGCATGATCACGCGAAACCCCTCTTTTTCCAGGGCCTGAGTGAGCTTTTGCCAGGTGACACCCGCTTCGAAGCGAACCCTCCTGTTTTCAGGGTCGATTTCCAGGATGTGGTCCATTCGGGACATGTCGAGCACCACACCGCCTTCTTTGGGAACGGCGCCTCCAAAAAAATGGACCTTGGAGCTGCAGGGTACAACGGGAATTCTGTTCTCCTGGCAGAATCTGATCACCTTCGAGACCTCCTCGGAATCGGCGGGTTTGACCACATACTGCGGTGCACCGGGCCGCGTGTAGCTGAAGTCAGTGGCATAGGCCTGCAGCTCATTGGGGTCTTCCGATACATGCTCCTCGCCGACCACGGCTGACAGCTTTGATCTTGCGTCCATTCCAAGCCTCCACTTAAAACGCTAATAGAATCAATATTAATAATTAACACTTTAATAATATTCAAGGCGCGCTCTGTCAAGGGTTTTTTCTCCCTTCCCGCAACCCAACAGATGTTCTGCAGGCTCCGGAGGTAGGGGCTTTCCTCCACTCCCTCCTCCGCCGGCCTCGGTACCGGAACTCATCATTTGGGATTTGACACCCCGCAACGGGGTGAGTAGCATTTCAGCCCGGAGTCCCAACCCGGGTGAACAGGTATTGCTCAGCCATGGAGGCGCTTTGAACGACCGGCGGGAAAAACAATTCATAGGGAAGGGCCTTGACACGGTCCGTGTGCCCGAATCCCTGCAGCCGATCTTCGCGAGGGCCCAGGACTACGTGGCCCGGTACTTTCAAGACCGCACTCGAGAGCCGGACAAGGGGTTCATCGAGATCTCCGGAGAGCGTTACATCCTTATTCGGGCGGCTTCCATGTCGCGGGAGTTTTTTGGCCTGGTCAGCTCCCTGTACCATGACCGCGGGGAGAAGGAGGCCAGAAGCGTAACCCTCGGATTCCTGTTCGATATCGCGCATTCCATCGGAAAGGCCGACGCCAAGAGTTTTTTCTCCCGCATGGATGTGAGCGATCCCATTGAAAGGCTCTCCGCCGGGCCCGTACATTTCTCCTACACCGGTTGGGCCTTTGTGGAGATCCTTCCCGAGTCCCACCCCTCGCCCGACGAAGACTACTACCTCATCTATGATCATCCCTTTTCCTTTGAAGCCCACACATGGCTCGAGGCAAAGCAGCGGACCGATTTTCCCGTGTGTGCCATGAACGCCGGGTACTCTTCCGGATGGTGCGAGGAGAGCTTCGGCATTCCCCTGGTGGCGGCGGAAATCGAGTGCCGGGCCAAGGGGGACGAGCACTGCCGGTTCATTATGGCGCCCCCATCGAGAATCAAGGAGCATATTGCGCGATACAGTGAGCAGGCGCGGATCAGCCCCGCCGCTTTCGGATTGGTGGACATCCCCGAGTTTTTTCAGCGAAAACGCCTGGAAGACGAGTTGCTCAAAAGCGAAAAGACCGTGAGAGCCTTACTCAATGCCCCCCAGGACCGGGCCCTGCTTCTGGATACGGAGGGGACGATCCTGGCCGCCAACGAACCGGCGGCACGGGCGTTCGGGCAAGTCCCGGACGATCTCATCGGCCACGACGCCTTTGACCTGTTTCCGCCGCCCCTGTCCGAGTCCCGCAGGGCCCGTCACGAGGAGGCCGTCAGAACGGGCCGCTCGCTTCGTTACCAGGACAACCGCGACGGTCGGTGGATGGACACCACGGTGGATCCGGTGCTGGATGCGCGCGGACAGGTGGCTCGGGTGGCCCTGGTGAGCAGGGACATGACCGACTACAAGCGCATGCAGGATGCCTTGCGCAAGGAGAAGGAGTTCAATGCCACACTGGTGCAGACCTCCCCCGCCTTTTTTGTGGCCATCGGTGCGGATGGCCGGACCCTGCTCATGAACGACGCCATGCTCCGGGCCCTGGGATACGCACAGGAGGAGGTGATCGGGAAGTATTACCTGAACACGTTCGTTTTCAGGGAAGACTGGCCCGTATTGCGGGAAGGGTTTGAAGCCTCGTCCTCGAAAGAGGAGCTCAGGACCATGGAAAGCCGCATGAAGACCAAGGACGGCCGTGAACGAATTGTGGAATGGCATGGCCGCCACATCTTCAGGGAGGATGGAAAACTCGATTTCTTTTTCGCCTTGGGCATCGATGTGACCCAGCGGAAGCAGGCCGAAGACGAGCTCTGGCGTCATCGGGACCACCTGGAAGACCTGGTGCGGGAGCGGACCGAGCGCCTGTCGCGTGCCAACGAGCAGCTCCAGCGGGAGATAGCGGAGCGCAGGCAGGCCGAGCAGGCCCTGCAGAAGAGCGAGGCCATGCTGCGGGCCATCTTCGATCAGACCTTTCAGTTCATCGGCGTGCTGCGTCTGGACGGGGGCGTGATTCAGGTGAACCGGACGGCCATGGACTTCGTGGGCACGAGTCACGAGGAGATCGCCGGAAGACCTTTCTGGGAAACACCGTGGTGGGCCCATTCCCGGAAGGAGCAGGATCGACTGCGACGAGGAATCGAGCGGGCCTCCCAGGGAGAGCTCGTCCGCTACGAAACCACCAATGCCGCGCAAAACGGCCGCTCCGTGCACATCGACATCTCCATCAAGCCGGTGCATAACCGGGAAGGTCGAATCGTGCTGTTGATCTCCGAAGGACGGGACATCTCCGACCTCAAGCTCGCCATGGAAGATCTTCAGGTCAGGGAAGCCGAGCTCCAGGTCCAGTCCCGAAGCCTGGAGGAGGCGAACATCGCTCTCAAGGTCCTGCTCAAGCAGATGGAGGAAAAGAAGCGCGGCGATCAGGAAAACGTCCTGTCCAACCTGAAGCAACTGGTCCTGCCCTACATCGAGCGGCTGAAGCGGAGCGGCCTGGAAGGCGAGGAGCGTGCCCTCGTGAACACCCTGGAGTCCAACCTCAACAACATCACTTCCCCCCTGATTCAGAGTCTTTCCTCCACATCCCTGGGTCTGACCCCCATGGAGATCCGCATCGCGCATCTGGTCCGCGAGGGACTTCGCAACAAGGAGATGTCAGAGCTCCTGGGCCTGTCCCTGAACACCATATCCAGCCACCGGTACAAGATTCGCTCCAAGCTGGGCCTGAAGAACAAGGGGGTCAATCTGCGCTCCTACCTGATGACCCTGGAAGACTGACCCTCAAAAAAGGTTATTTTACCTAACCTTTTTCTCACCAAATTAACATCCTTGACCTGTGTTGTTCTTCGCAATAGAAAAGGGGGAAAACCCCTTGACGGTCTCGCAAAACGCCAAAATCTCACCCAAGCCGCAAAGACCGCAAAGTGAACTGATTAATATTAAAAGGTTTTTCTTGGCGTTCTTGACGCATTTGCGAGAAATACAGTTTTTACGATTTCGTCAACCCCTCGGCACAGGCTGTCTGTTCACGTACTGCGATTGTTCGTGCGCAGATCAAGAAATGAAATCTCGTCGGCACGGTCCATGTTCCGGCGGTGCGTCTCCGCGAACCATGCCCGGGGGCCGTCAAAGACTCCATGCCATGTTTCCAGAGGGCCTTTGAGCAGGATTTTTTGGTTCACAAAGGAGGATCAACACAATGAAGGTACTGGTCAGCGATGCGCTGTCGAAGGTGGGAGTACGGATTTTCGAGG
>CAZQCK010000027.1:0-31118 GCA_964591925.1 uncultured Desulfobacterales bacterium | reverse complement strand
GACAAGCTGGGTTTGTGGAAAAAGGCCGAGATGAAACCACCTGAACCTCCGAAGGAGGAGTGAACCCGTGAGCGATCAGCAGAAGTGCTTCACAGAGGAGTACGTGGCCCAAGTGGTGCACGATCTCAAAACTCCCGTGTTGTCCATAGGCGGGTATGCCAAACGCCTTCGCGAAGAAAAGCTGGGAGCCCTTAACGAACAGCAGAAAGCCGCCCTGGACACCATTCTTCATACAGCAGAGAGACTGGAGCACGATTTGGCGTGGATTGTGGAACATGCAAAGGCCGGAGAGCTTGTTTGGGAGCAGGTTTACCCTGAGCGCTTCGATTTCAAGGAGCATGTTTCCCGAGTGATTGAGACCGTCCGGGCCCTGGCGCTTAGAAACAGTCAGACCGTGGAGCTGGTGCTTCCGGAAGGGGATGTGGAGGTGGAGGCCGATCCCCGAATGATGGACAGAGCGGTTTCCGAGCTGGTTCACAATGCCTTGAAGCACAGCTCCAAGGGCGACACGGTCACGGTATCGCTGGAGAAGCAGGCGGACCGGGCTGTACTGACTGTGATCGACCGGGGGGAAGGGTTTGATCCGGAAAAGCTGGAGCAGATCTTTCAGCCCTGGGAGAAGGTCGTGCAGATTCAAGATCGCAAGATTCGAGGGGTGGGACTCGGCTTGGCCAATGTGAGGCGGTATGTAGAGGCCCATGGAGGAGAAATTAAGGCTGAGACCTCTCCCGGCAAGGGAAGCACCTTTCGTCTGGCGCTGCCGCTACCCGGCGCTCAGTCTCCCTCGGGGACCGGATCCTGAGGGCGGGTCGATACCACCGGCAGGAAGGTCTTACGGAAAAATACGGGATTGCCCGGATTTACACAGACGGCGGTTGGTTTAATGATGGAGGTTAAAACACCTCAAAGCCCTCAAGAAGCGGTTGCATGACCTGTACGCCCAGTACAAGAGCACGGCGGAATAACATGGAAACGCCGTGATGATTCATCCACTTTTGACCCGTCTTCCGGTGGTCCCGGAAGGCGGGCCCCGATTTGCATAAGGAATCGACGATATGAGAGTTCCCCTGGAGTTGTCCTTTCGAAACATTCCCAAGACCAGCCGAATAGAGGATATGATCCGTGAACGTGTCGACAAGTTGGAGACCTTTCACGACCAGATCATCAGCTGTCGCGTGGCCGTGGAAGGCCCGCATGAGCACCAGGACTCAGGCAGCCCTTTCCGGATCCGCATCAGCCTGCGAATCCCGCCCGGACACGAGCTCGCAGTGGATCGCGAGCCAGGCAGGGATCATCTGCACGATGATCTCCCCACAGTGATGAACCGGGCCTTTGACGCCCTTGAACGGCAGGTGAAAAAGCTGAAAGAAAAGCAACAGGGAGAGGTGAAGAAGCACCCCGACCAGGAGGTCGGAGGGTTGGTCAACAAGCTTTTCCCTGAAGAAGGCTATGGATTCATTCGGAGTACGGACGGCCGAGACATCTATTTCCATCGAAACAGTGTGTTGGGGGAGGATTTCCCCCGGCTGGAGATCGGCACGGGGGTCCGCTTCGTCGAAGAGCCGGGGGAGGAAGGGCCTCAGGCGAGCACCGTCAAGATTGTGAGCAAGCCGGGTTGAAGCCGGGGCGGCGCTATTCCTCGGATCCGGCGAGAGTGGTGTTTTTCAGCAGTTCGATGACCTCTTGTTCCTGCAGATCGTACCATCGCACATAGGCGTCGGCCACAGCGAAAAACATCCCCTTGCGAATGTTCGCGCAGTAAATCTCGTCCGCCAGGGTTTGAATCCGTTCAATGGTCCGTTGCGGGGCTGTGGGTACGGCCGCCACAGTGGTTCGGGCTCCGTGATCCTTGACCATTCGAATGGAGGAGAGCATGGTGTACCCCGAGGCCAGGCCGTCGTCCACCAGGATGACGGCCCGGTCGCTCAGATCCGGAAAGTGCCGGCCGCCTCTAAACAGCCTGTCTCTTTTTTCCAGCTCCACCTCTATGGCCTCGGTTGCTGATTCCACGTCCCCTTGGTCCAGGCTCAGCTCCTCCATGAGGGGTTCATTGAGAAACAGGCCCCCTCCATGAGCCATGGCACCGAAGCCTGCTTCCGGGTTCCCGGGGATTTTCAGCTTTCGGGCGATGACCAGGTCGAAGGGAGCCCGGAGCCTCTTCCGCACCTTTAATCCCACCGGCACCCCGCCGGCGGGAATGGCCAGGACGGCTACATCGTCTCTACCGCCGTATGCGGGTTCGAGCATGTCCGCAAGAGTGTCTCCGGCTTCCCAGCGGTCTTGAAACACCTCGGTTCGATCGCGGAATTCCTCCTTTTCCACCACCCTGGCCTTCTTCATTTGGGATCACCTCGTGGAAAGTGTTAAAAGATGTCCTTCATGATTTCCCTCCAGCAGGGAAAGCCGAGCCCTGTGTGAATTATTCGATGTGCGGCATCAAGGACCAGGCGATGTACCAGCCCTTGTCCTCATCGAATTTCAGACAAACGATACCGCTGTTCTGAAACTTGAACACCGGCGCCCTATCCGCGTCCCCTGCGACCAGGTGGGCGGTGAGCTTTTCCATAAAGGGGAGATGGCCCACCAGCATCACATTCCCTTCGCTCTGCACTTCGAGTTGCGTCACGTCGTCCAGTGGTCCCAGGCCTTCGATTTCTTCGATTCCCTTCCCCGAGCCAAGGGCCCGAGCGAAGATTTCCGCGGTTTGCCGGGCCCGCTTCTTTCCGCTGTGCTTGACGGCCGGGACGGTCAGCTCGTGCCCCTTGGCCAGGGCGGCCATGCGCTCCACTTCCGCCCGACCTTCGGCGGAGAGACCCTTGTCCGGATCCTCTTCCTTAGGAAGATTCTTACCGTGCTGTACCAGATACAATGCCATTTCGTTTCCTCCTTTTCCTTTCTCCCAAAAAGGTGTTTTTTTCACAGCCTTTACGTTCGGCTTTCCTTAGAGGTCAAAGATCACGCGGCCTCTCCAGCCCCCCTCGAATCGGCTCACCTCCAGTTGGTGATAGGTGGCTCCCTTGACCGTGGTCCTGAGAGGATGACGGTCCGGGTCATAAGGCTCGCCCCATGCGGTTGCGGTCAGCTGCCGGTGCTCCATCGACCGGACCACGTAGCGCCGGAAGAGCTGCTCGTGTGCATCGAGGCGATAGATCAGCTCGGTCAGCCATTCCACCAGCAGTTGCTCCACGTCCGCCGCGTGCACCGTGAGCTGGGTCTCCGTGTCCTCTCGCACGGTTCCGGGATCGGTGACCACGTCTGTGAAGGCGTCTCCGGCGTGCTCGAAGAGCGCCTCCAGGGTGTCTCCGTAGACCTCTATCCCCACGTCGCCGGTGTGATCGAGGTAGCGAAATCGCTCCATGCACGGGTCTCCTCAGTCTGCCGCCTATCCCTTGATCACCACCAGGGGCTCCAGCTTGGCCACTTTGCGGCTGATCCCGGCCCGGTGGAGCACGTTTACCACGTTGCTGACGTCCTTGTAGGCGTCGGACATCTCTTCGGCCAGGGTGGCGCGACTTGCCCCTTTGACCGTAACCCCTTTTTCTTGGAGCTCCTTCACGATGGAGCGCCCCCCGGCCGCCTTTTTGGCCTGCTTTCGGCTCATGACGCGGCCGGCCCCGTGGCAGGCGGACCCAAAGGTTTCGGCATATCCCGCTTCCGTTCCCACCAGGACATAGGTGCACCGGCCCATATCGCCGGGGACCAGCACCGGTTGACCCACATTCTGATAGTGCTCGGGCACCTCCCGGTGACCGGGTGGAAAGGCCCGGGTGGCTCCCTTGCGGTGGACGCAGAGGCGTGTCGGACGGCCGTCCACCTTGTGGGTTTCCAGCTTGGCGATGTTGTGGCAGACATCGTAGATGAGCTCCAGTCCAGAGCTGTGCACGGAGGGACCGAACACCGCCCCAAAGGCCTTTCTCGCCCAGTGGGTGATCATCTGCCGGTTCACAAAGGCGAAGTTCGCAGCGCAGGCCATGGCGGCCAGATATCTCTTGCCCTCGTCTGACTCCAGCGGGGCGCAGCAGAGCTGGCGGTCCGGCAGGTCGATGCCGTGGGATCGAGCGGCCTTGATCATGACCGATATGAAGTCGCTGCACACCTGGTGCCCCAGTCCCCTGGATCCGGTATGGATCAGCACGGTGGCTTGGTTCTGTTCCAGCCCCATGACCGCGGCTGCCTGCTTGTCAAAGATTTCGCGGACATAGCCGACCTCCACAAAATGGTTGCCCGAGCCCAGGGTTCCGAGCTGGGATTTGCCCCGCTCCAGGGCCCGTTGGCTCACCACCGAGGGATCGGCACCGGGGATGCATCCTTCGGCCTCGATGTGCAGGCGGTCTTCATTCGAGGCATGGCCCTGTTTCACAGCCCATTGGACGCCTTCTTGGAGGACCCTCTGCAGGGTTCCAGGCTCCAGGCCGAAATCCTTGCGGCTGGAGCCCAGGCCTGAGGGGAGTTGTTGATAGAGGACCTGGGCGAGCTCCTGGCCGTGTTTTCGGACGGCCTTTTCGCTCAGACCTGAGCGAAGCAGGCGAACCCCTCAATTGATGTCGTATCCTACGCCGCCGGGCGAAACAACGCCCCGCTCCATATCGAACGCCGCCACCCCGCCGATGGGAAACCCGTATCCCCAGTGAATGTCGGGCATGGCCATGGATGCGCCTCGAATGCCGGGCAGGGCGGCCACGTTGATCACCTGCTGTAGACTTTGGTCCCGCTGTATGTCCCGGATCATGGCCTCATCCGCATAAATGACGCCGTCCACCCGCATGGAGCCGTTCCGCGGAATGCGCCATCTCCAGGGGTCGATTTGTTTCAGGGGTATGTTCACTGGGTTCACAGGATCACCTCCTTGAGCAACAGCGTACCGGTTTGCTTCGGGAACTGGAATGGGGTGGATCCGGTATTTGCATGAGCTGTTCCAAGGGCGTGCAGGCACCCTTTGCCCGGCATCCGGCGCATACTCGACAATCACTTGATTCGGGAATCAGTTGGCGGCGGGGGAAATCGTATCGGGGTTTTCGGAAGGCCGTTGAGGCCGGGAAGGGAGCTTGGCCGTCTGCAACCAGTAGTCGCACAGAACCTTTATCACCTGGTTCCACTCCTCCATGGAGGCGGGCTTGGTCACGTAGGAGTTTGCGCCGAGACGGTAGCAGTCATTGACATCCTGAAGGTCGGCTGAAGTGGTGAAGATAACCACCGGTGTTTCCTGCAGCTCCGGCATGGAACGGATGCGGGAGAGGGCCTCCTTTCCATCCATTCCAGGCATGCTGAGGTCCAGGAGAACCACATCCGGTGGGGGCGAGGAGTTGCGGTCCGAGAACCTGCCCTGTTGAAGCAAGTAGTCCAGCAGTTCTTCCCCGTTGCCGGCTTCCTGGAGGCACACCGGAAGGCGGAGTGACTCCAGGGTGTCCCTCGCCAGGAAATGGTCGTCCGGATCATCGTCGACCATCAGAATGACATGTTTGTATAGTTCGGCCGGCATTTGGTTACATTGCATCCTTTTCTATGGATCAGCAGCTTGTAGTTCATGACCATGCCCCCTTTCTGATTTCGCCTCTATTATGGGAGATTAATGCCCGGCTGTCCATCAGGAAAATCCTGGAAAGGGGCCGGGAAATTTCTCATTCTTTTTCCGAAATGCCTATTCAAACAGCCCCGCCACGGTTCCCCGGCAGTGGGGGCAGCGGCCGTTTTGGATCGTGCACTCGGTCACGGAGTAGGCGCGGCGTTTCACCACCGCTTCGCCGCAGTGAGGGCATAGGGTGTCTGCCGAGGCGCCGGGCACATTGCCTATATAGATGTATCGCAGGCCTGCTTCCATGCCCAGAGACCGGGCCAGCTCCAGGGTGGACACGGGAGTGGGGTAGGCGTCTTCGAGTTGGTAGTCGGGATGAAACCTGCTGATGTGCCACGGCATGTCCGGATCGGTCTGAGCGATGAACCCGGCGATGTCGGAGAGCTCCTCCTCGCTGTCGTTCTGGCCGGGGATCACCAGGGTGGTGATTTCCACCCAGATGTCTAGCTCTCGCATCTTGCGCACCGCGTCAAGGACCGGTTGCAGGCGGGCGCGGCAGCGCTCCTTGTAAAAGCCCTCCCGAAAGGACTTAAGGTCCACGTTGCATGCGTCCAGGTAGGGCCTGGCCGTTTCAATGGCCTCAGAGGTCAGGTAACCGTTGGTCACGAACACATTGGCCAAGCCCCGGTCCTTGGCCAAGCGGGCGGTGTCATAGGCGTACTCGAAGAAGATGGTGGGCTCGGTGTATGTGTAGGCCATGGAGCGGCAGCCTCTTTCCACCGCAGTGCGGACGATATCCTCGGGCGCCGCTTCTTGACGGCCTCCTGCGGTGCCGTCCCGGTGAGAGGTTTGAGAGATCTGCCAGTTCTGGCAGAAGTCGCAGTGAAAGTTGCACCCCATGGTGGCGATGGAAAATGCAGTGGTGCCGGGATAAACGTGATAGAGCGGCTTCTTTTCCACGGGGTCGGCGTTTGCGGTGATGAGTTGGCCGTAGGAATGTGTATACAAGGTCCCTTCCAGATTCTGCCGGACCCCGCAAAATCCGTACTTCCCTTCCTTGATCCGGCAGTGATGGCTGCAAAGAGAGCAGTGCACCTTTCCGTCCTCTTCGGTTTCGTACAGCATGGCCTCCTTCATGTGCTTCCTCCTTCGCGTGGAGCTGTTGTTTCCCCCGTCGGCACCGGGGGGTGGATGGTAGGTCTTTCCTTTACACCAGTCTTGCTGTTTATTGGGCTGGATTCGAGCAAAAAGAGGACCGGGAGGGACGGCCTTTTTGCGGGCGCTCCGGGCGATTCCTGAACGAGTTGCTGGAGAGGGTCGGTCTGGAGCGGGACCGGATCTTCATCACCAGCACCGTCAAATGTCGTCCGCCCGGAAACCGAAACCCCCGACAAGACGAGATCGATACCTGCCGCCGTCTGTGGCTGGAACGCCAGGTCTCCCTGATCGATCCGGTCGTCGTGGGGGTCCTGGGTAAGATCGCGGCCGAGGCTGTTTTGGAAGAGAAAGGAAACTTGAGAGACCTCCACGGGAGGCCGTTTCATCGAGGGGGACGGCAATACCTGATCTCTTACCACCCTGCAGCCGCCATGCGTTTTCCAGAGGCGGCAAAGCGCATCGAAGCCGACTTTCAAAAGCTGGCCCTCCTGGCGGCAGCTTAACGGCGAGGGACGTTCGGCCTCCCACGCCCTCACCGAAGGTGGCGTGTCTGTTTTTGAGGGGCGTCCAGGGCCAGCAGCAGCAGGATGTAGCGCTTGAGGTTCTTGATAATCAGGAACTCGTCCTTGACCCTCTGGTAGCCGTTTTCCCCCAGCTTTCGCGCGGCGTCGGGGCGGTGGAGCAGCGAGCGCATGGCAAGGCCGGCGCCTTCCACGGAGTGGACCAGGAGACCGGTGTGTCCGTCAATGATCTGTGCGGGAATGCCGCCCACCGCCCCCCCGATCACCGCCCGTTTTTTCCAGAGTGCTTCGGAAACGGTCAAGGCGAAGCCCTCCCGGATCGATTTCTGGAGGATCACGTCGGAGCCGCGCTGAAAGGCGTTGATCTCCGTGGCGATGGACGGGCTGAACAGCAGGATGTGGATATCCGGATCATCGCCTGCTTCGGCCCGCACCTGTTCCACGATCTTGTCCGATTCAGGATCGTCCGCAGCCTTGTCCCCCACCAGCAGCAACCGACAGTCCACGTATTTTTTGGCCATTTTGAAGGCCCGGATCACGCCCACCGGGTCCTTCCAGGGGTCGTAGCGGGAAATCTGGGTGGCCACGGGCTTGTCCCTGGGAACGGCGTATTTTTCGAATACGCCCTCCACATAGGAATCGTCGAGAGTGCGGTTCTTGTCGTCCAGGGGGTCGATGGCCGGAAAGAACCGGTACTGGGGAATGGCCAGCTCCGGAGAGAACAGGGCCGAGGAAAAGATGGCGGCGTCGTATTGTTCTACGTAAGGCTTGAGAAACCCCCAGACCTGGGGGTTCGGGCGGGACATGTCGATATGACACCGCCAGACCCACCGGCCGGTCCTGTTCTGGTTCCAGGCGATCAGGGCGGCGGGCTGGGGGTCGTGGATCACGACCAGGTCGTGGTCGAAGTGCAGCCTGTGGGCGTTGGCCTCATTGCAGTCCAGGTAGGTCTGGAAATCCTCATCGGACAGCTCCAGGGGGTTTCCCTGAAGGGCATTGTGAAAGGACTTGGTTACCTCGTAGAAGCGGTCGTTGCCTTCAATCACTTCCCAGTCCACCTGGATGCCCAGCTCCGTGAGGAGCGGCACCACCCGGTGAAGCATTTCAGCTACGCCGCCCCCGACGGCGGTGGAGTTGACCATCTTAATGGAACGCGTGCCTGCGTGGGCGGCCAGCGTGGTCAGCTCTGAGATGATGTCCGCCCCCACGACATCCACATAGTCTGCAAGGCTTGGCGTGTCCGCTGCAATATTCTGCATGCCGTATCTGCTCCGGATGTATGTTTTCCTGGCCCGCGGCCCTTCTGGAGGAGCGGGCTCAGGAGATCGTGTGTTCGTCGATCAGCTCCAGGATGCGCGACCTTAGCCCCTCAATGGTGTACATGTTGAAGTCGATTCTGCGGATCCGCTCCGCCAGGTCAGGCATGCCGAGGCTTTCCTCGATCCATTCGGAAAAGTCGTTTTCCTCCAGCGCCTGCAGCCGGGATTCGATGAAGTGCAGGTAAAAGGAGTATATGCTTATGTGCCCGACAATTTCCCTGAAGGATTCCAGATCGTAGGCGAATTTGTCCGTCAGGTATGCGATACGGGTGATATCGTATAAGTAGAAGGGCTCCTCTGCGGTCTTTTGAAATGCCTCCGGCCGCTCCGACCGGTGGGTCTCGATGATCTCGATCAGTCGGGACCTCAGGTCCTCCGTGGTACTGTACTCGGAGAAGTCCACGGCCATGAGCCTTTCGGCCAGGGCCTTCTCGTTCAAGCTCGTCGCGACCCAGATGGCGAAGTCGCTGTTGTAGGGAACATCGGCTTCCTTCAGCTTCAGGAAGGCGGAAAAGGTGTGGTAAAAGACGGATGAGGGCCTGCATGTCCTCAGCATGTAGAGAAGCCCTTCGAGATTGTGCGCCTTCTGCCCCGTGAGCATTTCCAGGGACGCACTGGACGAAAATTGAAAGACATCAGCCATGCCCTAACCTTTCTGAATTGGATACCGGGTTCCTCTTTTCATAACCCCGGCTTCCTGGTTCGTCAATGGTTTCTATGACGGGTTACAGCCCCCCTTTGTGCTCCCGGGAAACGGTGTGTCCCTGCTTCTTGCAGACCGGCCCTCCCCCAGGCGGTGTCGCTCAGGGAGAGATCCCGAATTCGCGGCCCGAGGATGGCGGCACTACAGGGTTTGCAGGTAATCGACAAGGAGGTTCATCTCTTCCTTGTCGAGCCGGTCTTCAAAGGAGGGCATGCTCTTGTAAGGGGACTCCATCTGTCGGCGCACGTTTTCCCTGGTTGCAGGCCGCCCGCTCACCGGGAGACGGTCATGGTGGAAAAGGCCTTGGAGTCCGGGTGCCATTCCGGCCTCTCTGTTGTCTGTGTCGTGGCATCGGGCGCACCCCACCTCTTGGAAAAGGGCTTCCCCCTGCTGCGCGAGGGCGCCCTGCGGCGTTATCACTAGAGCGCGAATCACACCCAGGAGGAGCACGATTATAGTGATCACTATGACCACGCCGATGGTGGTCCGTCTCAGGTCGGTTGTTCGCATGGCAAACCCTCAATCCAGGAATGAAAAGATTTCCAGCCGGATGCGCCGGTCGGGCACACCCAGGTCCCGGAGTCCTGCAAGCACGCTCCGCCGCATTCCGGGGGGGGCGCACACATAGAACACCTTGCCCTCCAGTCCGCCGCAGAGGTCGCGCACCCTGTTCCCATCGAGACGGCCGGTTTCCCCCGTCCATCCTTCACCGGGACGGCTCAACACGTGCACCACCTCGAGGCGGGGGTGTTCCCCCGAGGAGATCTTGGACAGTTCGCTTTGAAAGACGATTTGCTCTTCATTTCGGTTGGCATACAGCAGGAGCACGGAACGGTTGTCCCCCGTGTCCCTCATGTGTCGAATCATGCTCATGAGGGGGGTGATGCCTATCCCTCCGGCCAGGAAGACCAGATCCCTTTCCTCGGGGTGAAGCAGGTAGGAGAAACGTCCAAAGGCACCGTGAACCGCAGCAAGGTCTCCCGGCTTGGTCATCCAGATGGTGGATGTAAAGTCCCCCAGGTTTTTGATGGTGGAGCTGATGAAACCCTTTTGCGCCGGCGAGGAGGAGATGGTCCAGTGATGCTCCTCCACCGCCAGGCCACGGCCCCGGTAAAAGGTCACAAAGTGAAACTGTCCCGGAAGATAGGCGGGGACGTCTTTCCCTTCCGGGGGAGCCATCACAACGGTGTGTACATCCTCCGCTTCGGGTTTGACCTCCACCACGCGGTACGCTCTGTTTCTGCATCGCCTCGGCCGGACGAATCGGTGGTAGGCGAACACCAGCAACGCCAGGCAGAGCATTACGATCCACAGTACCCTTAAAAAGGTCGTCTCCAGATCGTGTCCTGCAACCGAGCTGTGGGTGAAAGCGAGCACTATGATCAGGGGCGCCGCCAGGTCGTGCAGGAAACGCCACCCCTCGAACTTGAGCGTGAGGGTTTTCTGATAAAGGCTTACCAGGACTTGAAGCGCCACCAGAATCAGGGCCGCTTTGCCTGCATAGATGTACCAGGGGAGATCCAGGCCGATGAGGAGTCGCCAACCTCCGCCGCTCCAGGCCAGAAGGAGCGGGTGGGACAGGAGCAGGAGCAAGGCAAAGACCGCCATGTGCTTGTGAAAGCGAATGAGGATATCCAACCCGAATGCGCGTTCGATCCACTTGACCCTGGCCGCAAGAAGAAACTCTAGGGAGAGAATCATGAAGCCGGCCAGGGCGAAGTGCTTTCCCACCTCATGCAAGGCGCTTCCGGTGCCCGACTCCAGGAAGGTGGCCGCCGCAACCGGCAGGACCACCGCGGCCGTGTAGACAATGATGCGCAGCAGAGCACCAATCATGGGAACGCGTTCCTCCTTCCCTCAAAGCGTTTCAGCTCGATAAGTCGTTCAAGCCTTGAATTTTCGGCAAACTCGACAATCGCTCCATTCAGGTTGTAAAATGACACAAACGGCTTAGAATAGAAATACTTCCAATCCTGTATTTTTTCGAAGGGCGGCCGGGCCATCTCCACTTCCATCAAATACAGGCTTCCCCCCATTTACGCCCGGCGGCGGGAACTCTATGCTGTTGCGTATGAATGAGGCCTTAACCAAGGCCTTCGACGCAGAGTTCAGAGTTCGACAGAGTTCCGAGAGTTCGGGGGACACCATACTTAATTCGGGGCGCATATTGCATCATACAAGACAGTGTCGACCCCGAATTAACCGAATTAAGTATGGTGTCCCCCGAACTCCATAGCAGGCCGCTTCCGGATCGATCCGGGAGTGCAGAATAAACCCCATAAAGCGAAAGGAGACGATCCATGGCAGGAAGCACGTACAAGATCATAGAGCTGGTGGGAACAAGTGACACTTCTTGGGAGGAAGCCGCCCGTACGGCCATCGAGACGGCGGTGGGAAGCCTCAAGGACCTTCGGGTCGCCGAGGTCACCCGGCTGGACGTCACGCTGACCGAGGGAAAAATCACCTCTTACCGAACCCGTCTCAACGTGTCCTTCAAGTACCAGGCGTCCTGATTTCATGAGCGCCGATAGCACCACCGCCCCCTCCGGTTTTCCGGAGGGGGACGAACGGCTCAAAAGATCAGTCCGAGAATTGAACCACGCACCGGCGGAAGCAAACCGAATACCGGAAACCCTTTGAAGATACGGGTTTCCGGTCCGCCATGAGATCTTCGGGGAGAAGATTCGAGGCGGGCCGGCTAGACCGGGTGCCGTGGATGGCTTTCACTCAACAGGAGAAATGATCCCGTGATGCGTTCCCGCAGACCGCCGTCTCACCGCGTGATCAGCCCTGACGCTGTTCTCGATTTCGTCGGGTGGATTCTGGAGCAGGGACCGGTCATGGCGCCCATGGAAAGGCCTGATCAGCCCGGATTTCAAATATTTGACCGGCTGAGTCGCGCCGAGGATCTCGTGCTGAGCTATACTACCACGACCCTGCCTCCGAAAAAGGCCTTTTTCCCTCCGGAGGAAACGGTGTTTCGATTCACACAAGGTGATCCGCCGGAGCTTTCACCCGTCCGCGGAACTCCTCCCTGGGTGCTCATGGGGGTCCACCCATGCGATCTTTCCGCCATCGAGGCCCTGGATCGGGCCTACGGCTTCCCCCCACCCGACCGCAGGTGGGCCCATAACCGTAACAGGGTGCTCATAATCGGTGTGGACTGCATCCCTGATGAGTACTGCTTCTGCGATTCGCTGGGGGTCTCCCGGGCGCGACGACCCTGCGATCTCTTTCTGACGGAGATCGATCGCGGCTTTCTCGTGGAGGTCCACACCACAGCCGGGGCGGAGATCCTGGCCGAGGCCCGGACCTCACAGGCCTCGGTGCGGGACTTTTCAGACGCCGAGCACCGGCGCAGACAAAAGACGCCGGCCGTCCGGGCTCGCCTGGAGACGGGTCCGGATCGTCTGGCGGATTGCCTGGAATCGCACTCGTTTCAGGGAATCTGGGAGGACATCGCCTCCCGATGCTACGGCTGCGGGTCTTGCAATACCACGTGCCCCACCTGTTTCTGCTTCACCATGGACGACGTCTTCGATTGGGATCTGAAAAGCGGCGTGAGGCGACGGGCCTGGGACTCTTGCCAGCTGGCGGACTTCGCATTGGTGGCCGGTGGCCACCGGTTTCGGGGCGAGCGGTGGAAACGCGTCCGGCATCGCTGGCATCGGAAGTTTCTGTATCTGTATCGAACCTTCGGGCGACCTTTCTGCACCGGCTGCGGCCGGTGCAGCAGGGCCTGCACCGCGGACATAAACATTGTGGACGAAACCAACCGGATCATAGCCGCTGCAACAAAAGGGGGTGCCCATGGCTGAGAGTGTTGATTCGCGGCCGGTTCCCCGTGCCGACTTCACCTATCTGCCCCAGCCCGCTCGAATCCTCTCGATTCGGCGCGAGACCATGGATGCCGTGATCGAGCTGGAGCTGGCCGATGGCAGGCCGCTGGGCCATATGCCGGGTCAGTTCGTCCAGGTCTCGCGATTCGGCTATGGCGAGATCCCCGTCTCGGTGTGTTCCTCGCCGACCCGTTCGGCCCCTCGGTTTCAGCTGTGCGTGCGGCCTGTGGGGCATGTTAGCGACGCCCTTTACAAGGCCTCCAAGGGTGACTGGGTCGGCGTCCGCGGCCCCTTCGGTCGGGGATTCCCCGTGCGAATGATGAAACAGAGAGACGTTCTGGTGGCGGCCGGAGGCATCGGGCTGGCCCCCTTGCGCTCCCTGATCCACTATCTGGCGGACAATCGGAGTGACTACGGCCGGGTCATAGTGGTGTATGGGGCCAGAAACCCTTCTCTGATCCTGTTTTCGGAAGACGTAGAGGCGTGGGACAGGGACGCCGGGATCGAATGGTATCTCACCGTGGACGAGGCGGATGACTCTTGGACCGGAAGGACCGGGGTGATCACCAAGCCGATCAAGGAAGAGATTCATCTGGACTCCCTGGCCACCACGGCCGCGGTTGTGGGGCCCCCTGTCATGTTTCGGTTCGTGGCCGCCGAGCTGCTGGCCAAAGGGGTGAATAAAAGAAGGATCTACCTTTCCCTGGAGCGTCGTTTCGAGTGCGGCATCGGGAAGTGCGGCCATTGCCAGCTCAACGGGGTATACGTGTGCCAGGACGGTCCCGTGTTCCGGTACTCGGACCTGGAGAATCTCACCGAGGCGGTCGAGGCCCGGGCTCCCGAGGGCTGAATCGAGTCTGCTCCATGAGCATGAGTCTGAGTGTGGCCCCAGTGGATTGGAGAGGGGAGATGAAAAAGGACAAACCGCGGATTGCGTTTTTTGACTTCGCCTGCTGCGAAGGTTGCCAGCTTACGGTCCTTCAGCTGGAGGAGACCCTGTTGGCACTTCTCCGCCATGTAGAGGTGGTGGCCTGGCGGGAAGCCATGAGCGGGGGGGCGGAGGATTACGACATAGCCTTCTGCGAGGGCAGCATCGCGAGTCTGGAGGATGAACGTCGCCTTCGAGAGGTGCGAGACCGGGCCGACACCCTTGTGGCGCTGGGTACCTGTGCTGCCATCGGCTGCCACAATGCACTGCGGAACCAATGGCCCGCTGGGGAGGCGGAGGCGCTGGTCTACGGGGAAGAGCTGCGGGCGTTATCCGTCCAGCCTGCACGGCCTGTGGCCTCCGTGGTCACTGTGGACGATCAAATCCTGGGTTGTCCCGCAAGCCTTCCCGAGATCGAGACGGTTTTTAAATGCCTCCTTACAGGGCAACCCCATCGTCTTTCCAATGACCCTGTCTGCGTCGAGTGCAAGCGAAATGACAACCTGTGCGTTCTGGAGAAGGGGATCATGTGCCTGGGTCCGGTAACGCGGTGTGGCTGCAACGCGATCTGCACTGCCTACGGAGATCCATGCTGGGGGTGCCGGGGACTCGTGGACGAGCCCAATCTGGCGGCTTCGCTCGGGGTGTTCACTGCAGACCACCGTCACGCCATCATGGAGGCCGTGGCCGGCCGCTATCAGGTGGACGCCGAACGGGTTCGCTCCTGGTTTTCCCTGTACAACGGCCCCGACCTTCGGCTGGAACAGGAGGACCCGGACCATGGCCCATGACGCCCACATCCACGTCCACCACCTCACCCGCGTAGAAGGCCACGGCGACATCACGGCCGTGATTCAGAACGGTGAGCTGAAAGAGGTCCGCTTTTCCGTGGTGGAGTCCCCCCGTTTCTTTGAGGCCTTTCTGCGGGGGAGGGCCTACGACGAGGTGGCGCACCTGGCTTCACGCATCTGCGGCATCTGTGCGGTCAGTCATAGGGCGGCGGCCTTAAAGGCGATTGAGGCGGCCTTTGGCGTGAGAATCTCTGATCAGTCCGCGCTCATGCGGCGGTTGGCCTTTCACGGCGAGGTCCTGAGCAGCCATGTTCTGCACCTCTATTTCCTGGTTGCCCCGGATTTTCTCAATGTGCCCAGCCTCCTTCACCTGGCTGATACGGACCGGGAGATTGTAAGCCGCGCCATGCGGCTCAAGCGGCTGGCGTACGACCTTTGTGCGGACGTGGTGGGACGGCACACCCACCCTGTGGCCATGAACCCGGGCGGGTTCTCCTTTGTCCACGGCAGGGAGCGCCTGAAGGCCGTCAGGGAAAGGCTGCAGGAGGCGGAAGAGGACATTCGTAGGACCGTTTCTCTGTTTCGCTCCTTCACCTTCCCCTCTTTCGAGCGGGAGACGGAGTACGTCTCCCTGAAGCACCCTCGAGTGTACCCCTTTTACCACGGGGATTTGTGCTCGAGCGACGGGGTGTCCCTGTCTCCGGAAGAGTATCGAAAGGGCGTGCGCGAGTATATCGAGCCTCACTCCACGGCCAAGTATGCACGGTGGAACCGTCCCGAGTACATGGTCGGGGCCTTGGCCCGGTTGAACAACAACCACGAGTTGCTGGGACCGCTTGCTCGAGAGTCCATGAAGGATCTCGATTTTCGGGTTCCCTGTTTCAATCCCTTCCTGAACACCCTGGCCCAGGTGGTGGAGTGCGCCCATTGTGTGGAAGAAAGCGTGGAGATCATCGACCGCCTGCTCGAGTCCGGCATCCGCGCCCGGGACGAACAGGTTCCGGTCATCCCGCAGTCCGGACGGGGGGTGGGAGCGGTGGAGGCCCCGCGTGGCACCCTGTTTCACGAGTACGCCTTCGACCGGAACGGTCAATGCCTGGAGGCCAATCTGGTGATCCCCACGGCCCAGAACCTCGGGAACCTGGAGGCCGACATGCGGGCGTACACCCCCGGTTTGCTGGACCGGGAGGAGGCGGACATCGCGCAGGCCCTGGAAGTGCTGGTCAGGGCCTACGACCCCTGCATCTCCTGCTCTACCCACGTGATCCGTCTGGACCGGGAGTAAGAGGGCCTTTCAACGAGGGGGTCCAGCCGTTTAGAGACTTACTCATGTGATCCTGTCACAAAAAACAAGAAAATTTGAGGATCGGCATTCATCGATCCGATGAGTTCCTTCCGGTACCGAGGTCGGCGGCGGAGGAGGTCGGGGCTTTCCGTAGCGGACATTAGCGGGAGCGGAGGGAGTGGAGGAAACCCCGACCTCCGGAGCCTGCATAACGTCTGTTGGGTTGCGGGCGATGGCCCGCCTTAGATCGTTGGGCAAGGGAGGAGAGCGCTCAATTCAGGGGAGAATCGGTTTGCGGCAGACTCGAGGAGATTCCGGACTGAATTTCCTGAGAAGGGGCTTGTGTTCCTTCCGGCTCTGCATTAAGTTGTTGTCTGTACGGAAACGATTTTCAGGCACTTGTGGAATTGGAACCTCGATCAAGTTCCGCGTTCTTCCCCCCTTCAAAACCACGGGTTTGCAGAACGTCTTTGACCTTGACTGCGTTCAGGGGAGGCCTTTTCAAGCCTCCCGGCGCGATTCCCTGTTTCATGAGTCGGCTGGGCCGAGAAGGCCAAGGAGGACGCACTGTGGGCAGACCCAACTATAAGTTCAAGAAGCGGCAAAAGGAGATTGCCAAGCAGAAAAAGAAGGAAGAAAAGCAAAAGCGAAAGCAAGCAAGAGCTGATGATAATTCTGAAGAAGGCGCTGAAAAAAAATCGGATGAATTGAGCGAAGAATCCTGAATCTGAAGCACTCACATCAGGTCAATGGAGGTCATGCCCATGCCTATTGCGGAACGAATGAAGGGAATGGTGGAAGGCTCTTCCATGATTCGGAAGATGTTCGAGGAAGGGGCCAGGCTCAAGGCGGAGCACGGGCCTGACAAAGTCTTTGACTTTTCCCTGGGCAATCCCGACGTCCCCCCGCCTGCTGCGTTCAAAGAGGCGTTGATCCATGTGATCGAGGACCCGGCCACGAGTCACGGCTACATGCCGAACCAGGGATATCCTCAGGTTCGGGGGGCGGTGTCCGAGTTCATTCAGGGGGAGTACGGAATCGAGGTTCCTCCGGAAAAGATCGTCATGACCGTGGGGGCGGCCGGTGCACTCAACGACGCGCTCACGGCCCTGATCAATCCCGGCGAAGAGGTCCTCGTCCCGGCCCCTTACTTCGTCGGGTACAACCAGTACGCCTTCCAGGCCGGCGCGGTGATCAGGACGGCGGAAACCGACGCCCTGTTCCGTCCGGACTTCGAGGCCCTGGAGCAGGCCGTGACTGACAAGACCCGCGTCGTGCTCATCAACTCCCCCAACAACCCCACGGGCGTAGTGTACACGGCGGATGAGCTGCGTCGGTTCGGCGATCTGCTGGAGCGTGCCGGCCGGAAGTTCGGGAAGCGCATCTACCTCATCTCGGACGAACCCTACCGGAAGATAGCCTATGACGTGGAGGTCCCCTCCGTGTTTCAGGCCTACCCTCATTCTCTTCTGGTCACGTCCTTCTCCAAGGAGCTTTCTCTCGCCGGAGAACGGATCGGCTACCTGGCCGTCCACCCGGAGGCCGAGGACGCCGACCAGGTGCTGGCGGCGGCCGCGGTCTCGAACACCATGCTCTATGTCAATGCCCCGAGCCTGTTTCAGTTGGCCGTAGCCAGGGTTATGGGGATGTCCGTGGATGTGTCCATCTATAGGAAGCGGCGGGATGTATTGTGCGAGGGACTTCGGAAGGCGGGGTATACCTTTGTGGAGCCGCAAGGGGCGTTCTACCTGTTTCCGAGGACCCCCATGGAGGACGACGCCGCGTTCTGCCGCCTCCTGATGGAAGAGCTCATTCTTGCGGTGCCGGGAAGTGGTTTTGGGCGAGGAGGGCACTTTCGCATTTCCTACGCCGTTCCGGATCAGGCCATAGCCGGGGCCATGGAGGGTTTCCAAAGGGCCTTGGACAAGGCGTCCTGATCCCACTCGGCCTCGATTTTACCGTCCAGCCTACCGCGTGAGCCCTCAAGCCGGTGGACTCTCTCTTCGGTTGTTTGGCCGGGCTTGCAGCTCCTCCTTAACCGCAAAGGCGAGTTTTTCCAGGGTATAGGGCTTTTTGATGTAGGGCCCTGCACCCAGTTCCTGGGCCTGGTGAACCCGTTCGGTCTCGGAGAACCCGCTGGCAATGACGGCCTTTTGCCCGGGGTGCAGCTCCAGGATGGATTTGTAGGTGTCGAGGCCGTCCATGCCGGGGTCCATGATCATGTCCAGCACCACCAGATCACTCCTGTGCTCTTTGAGGTGGTCGACCGCCTCCTCACCGCTGGAGAGCGCCGTAACCGAGTAACCGAGCTTTCGCAGGAGGGCCGAGGCGATCTGCCGTTGTTCCTCCACATCGTCGACCACCAGAATGCGCTCCCCGTGACCCTGAAGGTTTTGGATCGAGGAGGCGGCCTGCTCGTCGGCGGGCGCTTCCCGGCTGACCGGGAAGTACAGGGTGAAGGTCGTTCCCTTGCCTTCAGTGGTTTCCATGTCGATGTATCCATTGTGGTCCTTGACGGTCCCCCACACCACCGCCATTCCCAGACCGGTTCCGCTTCGGCCCATCACCTTTTTCGTATAGAAGGGCTCGAAGATTCGATCGCGATCCTCCGGTGATATGCCGGCTCCTGTGTCCGCAATGGTGAGGACCGCATAGTCCCCTTCTACGACGCGATCGTAGCCTCGAATGGGCCGGTCCACATACCGGTTTTCCGTGGAAATCACCACTCTTCCGCCTGAAGGCATGGCCTCCGCCGCATTGGAGATGAGGTTCATTACCGTTTTGAAGAGATGAATATTGGATCCGGAGATGTTGAACAGATCGGGCGCGAGTCGGGTTTCCACCACCACCTTCGGGTGATGGGAGAGCAGGCCTTTGTGTTCCGGGTTGCTCAGGTAGTCTGTGATGATCCGGTTCAGGTTGACGGTTTCCGAGACCGCCACTCCTCTTCTGGCCAGGGTGAGAAGGTCCTCCACAATGGTGGCGGCCTTTTCCCCGGATTTCTTGATGGTCATGAGCGGCT
Source organism: uncultured Desulfobacterales bacterium (assembly GCA_964591925.1). GTDB lineage: Bacteria > Desulfobacterota > DSM-4660 > Desulfatiglandales > HGW-15 > JAIPEI01. The sequence goes on along the minus strand of CAZQCK010000027.1, from coordinate 12,040 downwards.
TTTTCAAGGGGCTGTTCTCGGGCGTGTCCATTAAGAGCAGCTCGGGATAGCTCACCAGACCGGAGAGAATGTTGTTCAGGTCATGGGCCACACCGCCTGCCAGCATGCCGATGGCCTCCATCTTTTCCGCCCTCTGGAGCTGGTCCTGAAGCTTGATCCGTTCGTTTTCCGCCTGCCTCCTTTCCGAGATCTCTACCTCCAGCTCTTTATTCGCCTGGGCCAGCTCCGCAGTACGTTCCTCCACTCGTCTTTCCAGCTCCTGCTGGGTCTGCTTCAGCTCGGACATCTGCGCTGTGATCTTGTTTCCCATGTCCCTTAGGACGTCCAGGAAGGGGCGGAACTCCAAAGGGGGTCGATAGCGTTCCATCATGGAGGAATTTCCCACGCCGTAGCTGTTCACCACCTCGCTGAAGTAGTTGATCGGTTTCTGCAGAAACCGCCGCAGGAGATATCGAATGATGATCAGGAGGGAGATCAGGTTGATGAAAATGATGAAGGCGCTCGACCACATGAATTGACGTCTGAGGTCCTTGAAACGGGTGGAGGTCAGGGACAGGGTCACCCGGCCGACGGGTTTCCCGTTATGCAGGACCTCTCTCGTCATTTCAATGGGTGAGCCGCCCACGTCCTTGTCCATCTCGTAGTACACGCTCCCGAGCGAGTCCACAACCCGAATGCCTGCCACGTATTCGTTGTATGCGTAAGACAGGCCGATGTGCTCCACGGTCGCCTCGTCAAAGTTCCACAGGGGGATGTCGAGCATCTTGGCGAGGGAGTCCGCCATGTCTCCGGCCCTTGCCTCCAGTCGGTTTCCGGCGTCCCGGGTCGCGTGGAAGTAACTGACGGAAACGGCCCCTGTCGAGACAATGATGACCGTGAGAATGATTCCGATGGTCAGGTTTCCGGTGATGGATCGGTGGTGGAAGCGCTTCATATTGAAATGTGTCCCGTGTCCTGTGCTATGGATGGCGCAGGCCGCAGGGACAATTCTTCTTTCCGGGATCAGGGTTTTTTGCTGAATCCGTGTCCGGCGTAAATGCTCCGAATGACGCCCTGGCTTTTCATCTCCTTCAGGGCCCGATTGAACGCCTCCAGCCGCTTGCGATACCCGGGTTTCCTGCAAAACCCCACGTACAGGGGCTTCACTTGGAGGGGGGGCTCCAAGAAGTCCAGTTTCCCCTCTGCCTTGGGAATGGAGGTTTCAATGATCTGCAGGGCCGTATACTTGTCAATGACGGCCAGGTCGATTCGCCCGGTCAGTACCTTGAGAAGGTTCTGTTTGTCGCTGTTCACGAGTCTTTTGTCAAGATAGTCTGCTGCGTCGAATGCGGGTGTGTTCACATAGCCCCTGACCACACCGATTTTGTAGGGTTTGAGATCGTCAAGCGAAGCGTATTCAATAGGGCGGTCCGATCGCTTGCACAGGACCAGGGGGCCGTTGGCGATGGGATTTGACAGGGCATATACTCGGGACCGCCTTTCAGAGTGGTAGGCGGGGTACATGGCGTCGAACGCCCCTTTTTTGACCTCGGCCAGGACCCGGATCCAGGGCATGAAGTGGACTTCGACTCTATATCCCGCCCTTTGAAAGGCCCGGCTTACGATTTCAGTGGTAAATCCCCCGTTGGAAAGCTCCTCGCTGACATAGGGCTTCCAGTTGAGGGTTGCGAGCGTGACCACAGGGGCTTCCGCTCGGGCGGAAAACGGCAGGAGGAGGATCCAGGCAAGGGTCAGCCACACCGCAAGGCCGAGCCTGGTTCCCCCGGCCGGGGCCGGGCCGCCGGATCGCAGCGGTTCCGGAAAAGAAGAGTCTGCGTCCTCGCTTTTCGGTGAAGCCGGTCGTTCATTCCGCATGGCCATACCCGAATCGGTTTATGATGGTTTCCATGGTGCCGTCCCTTTTCATGCTTTCAACCGCCTGGTTGAACTCTCGAACCAGGACCGATGAAGCCTCCCGCTTTTTTGAAAACATCAGGTGCAAGGGGTGTACAGCCAGTGGAGGGTCGAGAAATTCCACCCTGTCTTCGTGGGCCGGAAACCTTGTTTTCATCAGGTGCCGCATCACGAATCGGTCGATGACAATGAGGTCCACCCGGCGATTGAGAAGTTTCTTCAGGTTCATCTCTTCGTTTTTCACCTCTTCCTTTTTCAAGGACTCCAAGGCATCGAATTCCGGCGTGTTCACGAACCCCCGCACCACCCCGATGCGATAAGGAGCGAGATCCTGAAGGGATTGAACCGTGATATCGGATTCGCGCAGCTTGCAGAATCCCAGAACACTCTCTGCATAAGGGACTGAGAAAATGAATTTTCCTTCCCTTTCTTGTGAGTGGTAGGCGAAGCACACTGCGTCATGCTTCCCGATTTCCACTTCCTTGAGTGCGCGCACCCAGGGCATAATGGCAAAGGAAACCTTGTATCCGGCCCGGTGAAACGCCTCACGCAGAATTTCGGCTCCAAAGCCGAAGGACGGCAGGTGACGCCCGATGTACGGCTCCCAGTGGAGCGTGGCCAGGCGTACGGATCGCTCATCGGCCAGGGCTTGACCGAACCACAGCATAACCACCATTGACAGCGCGGCCATTAGATTCAGGCGCATTCCACCCATACCTTTTCCTTAATTGAGCGTTTCAATTTGCAGTCCAACCGAAAAAACCTTAATCGCTCGGTTCGGTTTTAGCTCTCCCCCTTTATTATCGGTAAAGATCAGTAAAACATGAACGCCCCAAAGTAGGGTACGAAAAATCAGACGCCTGGTCCCGCTTTCCCTTGACAACGGTACAAACAGGATTAAAATCCCCTCGATCTTCGGGCCGCCTCCGGGAGACACAACCACCGGCGGCCGTTTCGGGATTCTCGCTCAATTGTACCTGAGTTGAGGTTGTAGTCGAAGCGCCTTTTGTGCAAAGGGGCGCATTTTTTTGTTTTGAATGAATCAGGAGGAACAAGCCATGCTGTACTACACCAGTCATCATTTGAATTTCGTCAAGTCTCCTTCGCAGGTCGCTATCCATGCACTCTCGAGGTGCCCGTACTGCCAGGATGAGCTGCCCAACTGCGATTGCGGCTATGGCTCGGCCGGGGCGCGGAACCGTTCTATGGGGCGCAAACCCCTGCGACGGCGGATAGGACGCAAGCGATTTTTCTGAGTCGTATTGCGACTCTAAGCCGAGAATGACAACAGAATCAAGCGAGAGGCGGGGCATAGACCCCGCCTTTTATTTTCGTGCAGGTTCAGGTGGAAGCGCTTTCGCCGAAACTCACCCCCTGGAAATGCGCGGGCTTAACCGGCAGGTGGCGGATTGACACCGCTCCTGCCCCCGGACTATGCTCTCTTGCACGGTTCGTCCATCCCCTGAAGGAATGGACGATGGCAGGTGAAAGGGGGTTTTCACCCGCCCGGCCGGAAAGGGCTTTCAATGGGGCAAAAAGACCAAGACCAAGGGCGTATCATTCGACCCGGGCGCAACTGCTGGCGGAAGGAGCGGGCCGAGCGCGTGGCGTGGATTGTGGATGCGGCCGACTATTTCGATGCTTTTAAGACAGCGGCGAGCGGAGCTCGGAAAAGTTTGTACATCGCCGCCTGGGATATTAACAGCCACATCGTTCTTCGAAGGAACGGTGACGGAGAGCGCCTGGGTGACTTTTTGAACCGCCTGGCCGCCGGTAACCCCGAGTTGGACATTCATATTCTTTCCTGGGACTTCTCTGTGATCTACCTGATGGAGCGGGAGATTCTTCCCCTGTTCAACCTGGGGTGGAAGACACACAAGAATATTCGATTCCGCATGGACGATGAGCATCCGGTGGGCGCCTCGCAGCACCAGAAAATCGTGGTGGTGGACGATGCACTGGCCTTTTGTGGTGGCATTGATATCACCAAAAACCGCTGGGACACGCCGGAACATCGCGCGCAGGATTCCCGCAGGGTGAATCCGAATCAAAAGCCTTACCGCCCCTTTCATGACGTGCAGGCGATGGTGGACGGTCCTGCAGCAGCAGCCTTGGGTGACCTCTTTCGGCAGCGATGGCTTCGCGCCACAGGCCGGTCCCTGAGGCCGATGAAGAAAGATCTTTACGCTCCCTGGCCTGATGATGTGAAACCAGACCTCACCGGCGTGGAGGTGGGCATTGCCAGAACCTTTCCGGCCTACAAAAATAACCCGGAGATTCACGAGGTGAAGGCCCTGAATGAAGACGCCATCGCCTCGGCGCGCCGCTGCATCTACATGGAGAACCAGTATCTGACGTCCCGCTCCGTGGCCCGGGCCCTGGCCCAAAGCCTCCAGCGTGAAAACGGACCGGAAATCGTACTGGTGCTTCCCGGCAGGAGTGACGGCTGGTTGGAGCAGAGCACCATGGACCTCTTGCGGCGGCAAATTCTTCAACACCTCCATTGGGTCGACCGCCACGGCCGCCTTCGGGTCTATCAACCGGTACTCGATCGGGAGGGCACGACTCCGGTGGTTCATGCCAAGGTCACCATCATTGATGACGTATTCGTTCGCGTGGGGTCCTCCAACCTCAGCAACCGCTCCATGGGTTTGGACTCGGAGTGCGACCTGGCGGTGGAAGCAGGAGAGGACCGCCGTGTGAAAGAGGGCGTGGCCGGGTTCAGATACCGCCTTTTGGCGGAACATCTCGGAAGGGGGATTCAGGAAGTCCGGGAGGTTTCTCAGGAAAGCCGCTCCCTGATCAAAGGCATCGAGACCCTCAGAGGGGGGGAGAGGAGCCTCGAGCCGCTGGCCTGTGAGCCAATGGATTCCGAGGATGAGGTGATGCTTTTCTCGGACATTCCTTTCGTGGATCCGGAACGCCCGGCCGCCGTAGAGGAACTGATGGACCAGTTCCTCGCCGTTGAGGAGAAAGAGCCTTCCCGCCGCCCGATTATGACCTTCCTCTCCGTCCTCGGAGCACTCCTGGTGCTGGCCGCCTTGTGGCGGTTTACGCCCGTGGGGGAGTGGCTGGATCGTGAACGGCTGGTGGCGTGGGGCGCGACGCTCAAGGGTACGCTCGGCATGCCTCTGGTGGTGCTGGGCGCCTACGTTGCAGGCGGATTGCTGGTGGTTCCGGTCACTATTCTTCACGCGGTGACCGGCGTGGTGTATCCGTTTCCCGCAGGGTTTCTTTATGCCCTATGCGGATCCCTTCTGAGCGCAACGGCGACTTACCTGCTGGGCCTTCTCCTGGGAAAAGATGCGGTCCGCAGACTGAGTGGGAAACGGCTCAACCGGCTCAGCCGAAGACTGGCGCGAAAGGGCTGGGCCACCATGGTGGTGGTACGGAATCTGCCGGTGGCGCCGTTTTCCGTGGTCAACGTAATTGTGGGGGCGTCGAAGATCCGATTCACGGACTATCTGGTGGGGACCGCCCTGGGCATGGCGCCCAGCATCCTGGTGATCACCCTTTTTTCGGAACGGATATTTCGAGTCATCGAGGATCCTAACCGGGTCAATCTTGCCTGGGCCGGCCTGGTGCTGCTGCTGCTGGGAGGGGCGGCCTGGTGGTTGAAGCGGCGTCTTAGGCGCAGCGATTGAACAGGGCGCTTCAGGAGAACTTAATGCCGAGAACGTGGTCAGGGACTTCGGAAAAACAGTCTTGATCAGCCTGAGGCGCGGGCTGTATGAGGATCGCCACCTACAACATCCACCAGTGGATCGGAGAAGACGGACGGCCGGACATGGAGAGGATCCTTTCCGTTATTCGGTCCCTCGACGCTGATCTTATCGCTCTTCAGGAGGTTCTGCTTCCCTGTAGAGGCTTCACGCAGAAAGATCTGGCTCGTGAAACCGGCATGCTGGTTATTCCCGGCCGAACCCTGTACCGCCAGGATGCGGAATATGGAAACGCCCTCCTGACCAACCTGCCTGTCTCTAGTGTCCGGCTGCTGGAGCTTACGGTTTCACCGTTTGAGCCCAGAGGCGCGATTCTGGTGTCCCTGCGGCTGGGGGATTTTCAGGTGAAGCTGGCAGCCACCCATCTGGGAATGCGTCAGAGAGAGCGTGTGAAGCAGATCGCCAGGCTGATGCGGGAAATGGACGCCGGTGAAGATGTCACCATACTGCTGGGGGATATCAACGAGTGGAACCCTCTGAGCCCGCTCCTCAAAGTGCTTCGGGCCGCCTTCGGAAATCAGGTCGCTCCCAGGACCTTTCCTTCCCGGTTTCCCATGCTGGCTCTGGACCGGATTCTGGTTCGACCTGCGATTTTCGAGGTCCACCCCGGAGCGGTCAAGTCCGGAACGGCGCGCGTAGCGTCCGATCACCTTCCCCTCGAGGCAAAGCTCCTGCTTGGAGACCCCGCCCGCGGTTTCCTCAATAGGGTCGGGGAGTGAAGCGCGACCGGCTCGGTATGTCATGGAGTCCTTTTGAACAATAACCGGGACCACACCCTGAGTCTTACGCATCCTCGCCGGAAGAAGACCGGCGAGCCGACCGCTCAGCATCAGGCACGGGACCGCCTGGTCCGTGTGTTGCCCCCGGTCCTGTTTCTGACCTTGATCTTCTTTCTCCACTTTCTGGCAAGACAGCTCGTGGGGCCTGTGCTGCCCGCCATGGAAGACGATTTGGGCATCAGCCACGCAGTGGGCGGTTTGTTTATCCTGTTCATGGGAATGGGATTTTTCCTCAGCCAGCTGGGCGCTCCCTTTCTGACCTCGAGATTCGGGTATCGGACGTGCATTGTATTCTCCCTGTGGGGTTCGGCCGGGGCCATGGGGGCGGTGGGGTTAATGGGGTCGGTGTGCGCGCTGTTCCTGGGCTTTTTTCTGCTGGGGATGGCAGGCGGTCTCTACGCGCCCTCCGGAATTTCCCTGATCAGCGTTTTGATTCGGCCCCAGGATTGGGGAAAGGCCATGGGCATACACGAGCTTGCTCCCAATCTCGCCCTCATCGTGGCCCCGTTTTTTGCCACGGCTGCACTTTCTGCTGCATCGTGGCGCTGGGGATACCAGGTCTTGGCCGGCCTTCTTGCGGCCACCGGGATGGTTTACGCCAAGTGGGGAATAGATGCATCGGGCCGGGCCTCCGTTCCTGACATGGAAAGCATCAAGGGGATTGTAAGAAACCGCGCCTTTTGGGCCCTGGTAGCCATCCTCAGCCTGGCGGTCGGCGTGGAAACCGGCGTGTACGCGGTGCTCCCCCTGTTTCTGGTGAACGAACGGGGGTTCGATCTAACCACGGCCAACCAGCTCCTGGGGTTCTCGCGTATTCCCGGACTGGCCATCGTGCTTCTCTCCGGCTGGATCACCGATCGACTGGGTCCCGGCACCACCATCCGCCTGGCACTGGGACTGACCGGAGTCGCAGTCATTGTCCTGGGGCTCGGCCCCCGAAGCGTTTCAGCCGCCTGTGTGTTCATTCAGGCCGCTACCGCAGCCTGCCTGTTTCCCCCGATCCTCGCGGCCGCTTCCAGCATTTCCAATCCGGAGAACCGGGCCTTGACCATTTCCATGAGCCTCGCCGTAGCTCCGGTTCTCGGAGGGGGGGTCTTTCCGGCGGGTATCGCCCTGGCCGGAGATCTGGGGTCGTTCGGGTTGGGGTTGGCCTTTTCAGGGGCACTGGTCGTGTGCGGAGTGTTGCTGGTCGGCCGGCTTGGAAGGGGTGTTGGTACTTGATGCAAAAGAGCCGCTCCGGCCAGGGCGGTCGCCGCGGCAATGACGGCTGCGGCTGTTCGGTATACTCCGGAGAGACCGGACAACAGAGAAGGAGGCACTAATGCGCAGGCACCAAAGTGAAGTGAAGGACCTCGGCCGGATCGAGCGGATCCTTTCATTGACGAACATCGGTCGAATGGCCTCCCTTGGAGAAGACGGATATCCCTATATCACGCCGGTCAATTTTGTGTATTTTCAGGAGCGCATTTATTTCCACTGTGCTCCCGCAGGAGAAAAGCTGGACAACATTCGCAGAAATCCAAAGGTCTGTTTCGAGGTGGACATCCCTTTGGCCTATCTGGACGTGGGCTTTGATCCCGGCCGGCCCACCTGTCAGTTACATCAGTTTTACCATTGCGTCATTGTTCGTGGAAAGGCTTCCGTCGTGGACGACCGTTCCACGAAGGTGAACGCCTTGAATGCGCTCATCGAAAAGCACGAGCCCCGCACCCGGTTCGAACCGGTTAACCAGGCCACCCCGCAGGTGAAAGCGTGCGAAGTGGTGGAGATCAGCCCGGAGAAGATAACCGCCAAGAGCGATCTGGCCCAAGGGAAGGAGGAGAAGGTTCGGGCGCGTATCATCCGCTACTTTGCCGGGCGAGGTCTGCCCGGAGATGCGGAGACCGTGGAAGCCATGAAAGCCTGCAGCCCGGCCTGAGGGGCGTCACCCGGACGGGAGGAGACTCTGATTGGTGCAGGACGGGATCACGCCGGAGACCGCTCTTTCAACTCCGGAAATCGCAGGGCCAGCTCCTCTTTCGCCATTCTAAGGGCCGTCTGTGTGAGGAACCACTCCTCTTCCCTTCTTCTTTCATCAGGTCGAGGGCCCGGCGGTGGGCGGTGCGGGTGTGAAGACGATCGCCGCGGACCTCCAGATAAGGGTCCGCTTCTTTGAACAGCAGGTCCGTGAACGCCCGCCAGGTCGATTCGGTATTCATGGGCGTCTTTCCGCCATGGGGATCCGGCTCGGGAGGAGCCCGTCTCCGCTGTCCGCCGCCCTCCCCATCCACTCCCGCACTGCGCTGTGAAACATCCGTTCATATCCGCGAAGGCCGCCTAGCCCTTTCTTGCCGAACTGGAAGTTGATTTCCACCACGAGCGGCGGTCCGCCCCCGACGGGAAACATGATGTCAAATGCCCCCAGATCGATGCGGGTTGTGCGGGCCACCTTAATCGCCAGCCTTCTTCCTTCCCCCTGCTTGTCGGGCAGAAGCCCGTGATCGACGCGAGCCCCCTTGGAGACATTGTTGTAAAAGGAGTCTCCACCGACTCGAAAATAGCTCTTGACTCGGGCTCCCATCAGGACCACGCGCAGATCCCTGCCCGCGTTTTCTATCCATTCCTGGACCAACACGGATTCGTTTTGAGGTAGGTGAGCCAGTCCATCCAGGTACGCTCGGTGCGAGGTAACCGGAAAAACGGCGGATCCTCCTCCTCCGCTGTCGCCTTTGAGAACAAAGGGAAGGGCAAGGGGACAGTCCCCGGAGTGTCGCTCCGCCTCTTCCGGGCTCGCATACAGGACGGTGCGGGGATGGGCAATGCCCAGACGTCGAAAAAGGAGAATCTGTCTGGCCTTTCCTCGATAGGCATATCTGGGAGCCAGATGGGGAAAATGGGATTTGGCCAGACGGGCGACCTGACCATAGCGTGCCGGCGGGCAGTACTTGGGCATGAGCACGCCTGCGGCGCCGGCGATCAGACGGGAGGCACTTGCATCCAGGGGACCGATAGGCGGAAGGTTCTCGTCCAGGCTGATCTGATGGTGTAGGGAGACGAAGTATGTCCGCTTCCCGCCTACTCGTTCACCGGATACCATGTCTGGGTCCTGAACAGAAAGGCAATGTAACCGCGGACCTTCAAGGTTTCCCCTTCGCGCCAGATCTTGCAGCGGTAGACCTTTCCATTGTCCGGGTCTAGGATCTTGCCTCCGGCGTAGCCGTTTCCCTCGGGCTGCTTTTCGAGACCCCAAAGGATCTCCATGCCCACTATGGGTTGGCCCTTTTTCTCGCCCGGGCAAGGCTCGCAGCGCTTGTCCTGGGCACTCTGCAGCAGCTTCACCACCTTGCCGCAAAGCGTACCGTCTTTTTCGTAGATTTGGACGTGTGACTTGGCTGTCTCGCCGTCATCATCGATGGTCTTCCACAGGCCCACCGGTGAGTCCCCGGCCTGTGCAGGACCCGCCGCCAGTAAACACAACGTGATCAGGATGAATCCCTTCCCCAGGATACCGCTCTTCATGTCGACCTCCGAACAAACGCTCATGAATATTGATGGCCTCGCGAAAAGTCGAACTTTCGCGCCAAGCCTCGGCGTCTTTGCGAGAAAATACGGTCTTTGCGAATTCGTCAATATCGACGGTTTGGTACAAATGCCCTCGACCCTTATAAGCCCGGATCGGCCCGAAGTCAACAAAGGGAAGAAAGGAGAGGGCCGATCGCTTACGCTCAGGCTCACCACGCTGGGACGGAGTCCGCGGCCAGATTGGTCGTTCCGTCCACCGGATCTGCCGTGATTGTGTGTTCTCCTCCGAAGGTATCGACGCCTTCCTCGCTCACGAGACAGGCGGATATGCCTCTGCGCGCCAGGTCGTCTTCTTCCGCCCTCCCCTTTTGTTTGATTCGATCCAGGTCTGCGGCGTATTCGGTGCCCTGCACGAACTCGGTGACGAGAAAGAACTCGTCCACCCGGGCAATTGACACGAACGGCACGATTCGATACCTTCACACCGTTTCAGTCATCACCCGGGGTTTTAAAGGGGACAGACACCAGGAACATCATCCATGAAGCCATTCCGCTCGATCAAGCATTTCCTGCTCTTTGTGCAGGCCTTGTCGATCCTGGTGGTCGCGGTGGGCTGTGCAACCAGGCATACCGGAGCGCCCTCTCCCGAGCCGATTCCGGCTCCGGCCTTCTTTGAGACAGGGTATTCTGTGCAGCTCGGGGCCTTTTCCGTGCTTGGAAACGCTGTTCGCCTTACCGAATACCTCAAGGGGCAAGGAGCGGACGCCTATTACTTCCGCCACGACTCCGGGCTCTACAAGGTCCGTCTCGGAGATTACCCTACACGCGCGGCAGCACTTGCCGCGGCCAGGGAGCTCGTGGCCGGAGGCATTGTGGAGACCTACTTTATTGTAGGACCGAAGGACTATGCTCTGGCAAAGGCCAGGGTCCATGGCAAGGATTTTTTGAGGGAGGAGATTGTTCGTACGGCCAAGGGGTTTATGGGATTGCCCTATCAGTGGGGCGGCCACACACCGGAGAAAGGCTTCGACTGTAGTGGATTGATCATGGCGTCCTACCAGATGAACGGGCTCAACATACCGCGCTCGTCACCGGAGCAGTTTCAAAAGGGCCGTCCGGTATCCAGGAAGGAGCTCGGAAAGGCGGATCTCGTTTTCTTTTCCACCAAGAGGGGTCGAAAAGTGAGTCATGTGGGACTTTATGTGGGAAACAACACGTTCATCCACGCGCCGGGAACCGGGAAAAGCATTCGAGTGGACTCCCTTTCGAATCCGTACTACCGAAGACACTACGCCGGGTCCAGATCCTACTTTTGACGAATTCATAGGGTTGTCTCCTGTGGACTCTCTCGCGCGAGAAAGGGGATGCATCCCCCAAAAAGCTGGGATATGATTCTATCACTTCTGTGCGTGTTTGGGGTGATGAAATCGTAAGGAGGAGGGTGGAAATGAACGGGATTCGGAAAGTCCTGGCGGCGATTGATCTCTCGGACTATTCTGTGGAGACCCTGAGGCTGGCGCTGGAGATCGTTCATGCCTCCGGAGCCGAGCTGATTGTCGTGAACGTGGTCAATCAGCGGGACATCGAGGCCATGGAGAAGGTCGCGTCCCGGATCGGTCATCTCTCGACGGAAGAGTACTTCAGGCACAGGGAGGATGGTCGCCGGCGACGCCTGGAGGAGCTGCTGGAGCGGTTCGGCGGCTCGAGTAGTGGTCTGGACATGAGAACCATTATTCTTCGCGGAGTGCCGTTTCAGCGGATCATGGAAGTGATTCGGGATTTCAAGGTGGATCTGGTGGTGATGGGCGCAAAGGGACGAAGCAACCTGGCTGACGTCCTGTTCGGTTCCACCGCGGAAAAGGTCTTTCGGCATTCTCCGGTCCCCGTTTTGAGCGTCCGCCACCGCGAAGAGGAGGGTTCGGCGGGCTAGGCGTGAAACGGCCTGCCCGCAGCCTTTCCCCCCGCCTCCAGCAGGATCTCGGCCAGGGTGGGGTGGGCGTGTATGGTGTCGGCCACATCCTGAACCGTGCATGACGCGGTCCCGGCCCAATGCATTCTCAGTCCTGCGCCGATGACGGCGACTCTCGTGTCCTGAATTGAGCGATTGTCGAGTTTGCCGAAGATGCAAGGAAGATGGTGCTTCGC
>CAZQCK010000026.1:0-31458 GCA_964591925.1 uncultured Desulfobacterales bacterium | reverse complement strand
ATACGCAACAATCATATGCCGGGTTTCAGGTCTTAAGATGACTGCGGTGGGCGATGAAGGAGTGTAAGTATGGAGTTTGCCCGTTAGCGACTATTCTGTTGGTAGTACCGACTTTATGATAATGCGAAGGCACAGGTGGTGATCATGTCTGATAAGCCTACCTACGAGGAATTAGAGAAGCGGGTTAGGGGGTTGGAGAAAGCCGAATCCGAACTTAAGCAGGCGGAGGATGCGTTAAGGGAAAGGAACAAGGAGCTAAGGTGCTTGCAGCAAGTTCGCGATGCCTTGGATGAAGATCTATCCATCGATGACCTTTGTCAAAGAATTGTCGAATCTCTGGCTCAAGGCGTGCAGTTTCCGGAGGTTGCCCTTCCGGTCATCACATTGGGTGACAAAAGCTATGGCTTTGAAACCCCTGTTAGGCCCTCGATCGACGGCCTTCATGCGAACATCGAGGTGGGGGGAGAAACCGTCGGGAGCTTGTCCGTGTTCTACAGGGAAGGAAAATCGTTCATTCTGCCGGAAGAGCAGAATCTGATTGAAGCCGCATCAAAGATCCTCAGCCATCACCTGGAGCGCGCGTATGCGCATAAGGAATTGAGGGGTAGAGAAGAGCGCCTGCAGTTGGCCTTGAATGGTGCGGATTTGGGCACCTGGGACTGGAACGTGCAATCCGGTCATGTGACCTTTGACGAACGATGGGCCGAAATGCTGGGGTATAGGTTGGATGAAATCGAGCCTCACGTGAACACATGGGAGAAGCTCGTCCATCCCGATGATGTGGCGGAAGTCATGGAAGCTCTCAACGCCCACCTTGAGGGCAAGACGGCGTACTATGAGAGAGAACACCGGGCAAGGCACAAGTCGGGCGAGTGGATCTGGATCCTGGACAAGGGTCGTGTCATCGAGCGGGACGCCCAGGGGCTTCCGCTGCGGATCTGTGGCACACACCTGGACATCACCGAGCGCAAGCAGGCGGAAGCGGAAGCGGCAGAACACCACCTGTTAACGAAGGAGATTAATGTACTTGCAATAGAACTTGCATCGTTGATGGAAGAAGTTGACATCCAGGATTTTGTTGTCGATCGTTTGATGCGGACGCCCGGTGCAAGGATCTCATGGTTTTCCGAATACGATCCGGAGCAGCGAGTATTGAACCTGCAACGCATTAAAGCTGAACCCGGATTGCTCGACAAAGTCATAAAACTTCTTGGCAGCCGCATAGAAGGATACAAAACACCTGTTAGCGAAGATATCTACCAAGAAATTGTGAAATCCACAGTGGGGAAAATAAAGACACTTAATGATTTGACCTTTGGGATGATCCCGCAATCCGTAGGGAGTGCGATTCAGTCAATAACAGGTGTGGACCGATTTATCGGTCTTGCGCATGTGATTGAAGGAAAGCTCTTCGGCATATCGGTACTTGCGATGGGTGCAAATGAACCCGATCCGCCAACTGAACTACTGAATACAATTGCACACCTTGTAGCAATATCCTTGCGCCGCCGGACTGCCGAGAAGGCGCTACGGGAGAGTGAGCAACGGTATCGTACAATCCTCAAGAGCATCGCAGACGGCTACTATGAGGTTGATTTGGCCGGAAACCTGACATTCTTCAATGATTCCGTGTGTGAGCTGCTGGGGTATTCCAGGGACGAACTGATGGGCATGAACAACCGGCAGTATACAGATACACGAAATGCTGCGGAGCTTTTGACGATTTTCAACGAAGTCTACAGGACCCGAAAGCCGAAAAAGGGATTTGGCTGGGAGGTCATCCGAAAAGATCAGACAAGGAGGTTTGTCGAGGCCTCTGTAACGCTTATGAAAGACACGCAGGGTAAGCCTTCTGGTTTTCGGGGTATTGTGAGAGATATCACCGACCGCGAGCTGGCAGAGGAACAGATCAGACATCGACTGATTTATGAGCAGATGCTTTCACGGATATCAACCATGGCGGTACAACACGAAGACCTGGAGCGATTTCTAGGCGATTCCCTGGCAATCATGGGTGAAACTCTTGATGTCAGCCGCGTTTACTTGTTCGAACACCATCACGAAACAGACAGCATGGATAACACCGTTGAGTGGTGTGCTCCGGAGCAATCTCCCCAGAAGGAGACCCTCCAGGGCCTGCCGTCGGCGGCCTTTCCCTGGTGGATGGCGACGCTAAAGGAGGGGGGGACTATTCGTTTTTCAGACATAGAGGATATTCCCGAAGAAGGAGCCAAGGAAATTCTTCGTCCCCAGGGTATTTGCTCCATTCTGGTGGTTCCCCTCTTCGTTGCCAGTCGCTACCAGGGATTCATAGGTTTTGACGAGTGCCGGTTTCATCGAGAATGGCCTGAAAAGGATGTGGAGATTCTCCTGGCGATCTCCAGGATCATCTCGGGAGCAATGTATAAGAAACAATCCGAAGAAGAGATTGAACGAGAGCGTCAGCAGCTTCTTTCCATTTTCAACAGTATCGAAGAGAGCATTTATATTTCTGATCCAGAGACATACGAGGTCCTGTATGTGAATCGGAAACTTGCAAACGCCCTGCAGAGGGATTGTGTCGGTGGCGTATGCTACAAGGAATTTCAAGGTTTTGATGAGCCCTGCTCTTTCTGCACCAATGATATTATCCTGAAGCACAAGCCTCAGCCGCATTATTGGGAGTACTATAACCCGAAAATCGAAAAGCAATTTTCTCTTGTTGACAGGATAATAGAGTGGCCCGACGGCCGGAATGTCCGTTTTGAAATGGCCACGGACATCACCGAACGTAAGCAGGCCGAGGAGGCCTTAAAAGCGGCGGAGGAGACGTACCGGAACATCTTTCTCAATTCCCAAGTCGGTCTGTTCAGGACTGATGTGGGTACCGGTATGCTGCTTGATGCAAACGATGCGGTAGCCCGGTTCTTTGGATATAAGGACAGAGAGGAATTACTGGCCGAACCCTTCAATCTTGTAGAGAGGTATGTGGACCCCGAAGATCGCAAGAGGATGCTCTCTCTTCTTGAAGCCTGCGGGGAATTCCGGGATTTTGAGGCCTACTTCAGGAAGAAAGACGGATCGCATGTTTTGCATAGGTATTCCGGAAGGATAGTGCCGGACAAGGGCTGGATCGAAGGGGTGTCGGAAGACATCACCGAGCGAAAGAGGACTGAGGAGGAAAAAGAGAAGCTCCAGGCCCAATTGGCCCAGGCCCAGAAGATGGAATCCATAGGCAACTTGGCGGGAGGCATCGCGCACAATTTCAACAATATTCTGATGGGCATTCAAGGGCGTGCGTCCTTGATGATGATGGACAAAAGTCCTTCCCACGCGGACTATGAACACCTGAGAGGCATTGAAGAGTATATAAAGAATGCGGTGGAGCTTACGAAAGACTTACTCGGATTTGCAAGAGGAGGCAAATACGAGGTCAAGGCAATAGACCTGAACGCTCTCATCAAGCACGAGAACAGGATGTTCGGCCGCACGAAGAAGGAGATCCAGGTTCAAGGGAAGTATGAAAAAAATTTGTGGGCAGTTGAAGTGGACCCAAGCCAGATGCGGCAGGCACTGTTAAACCTCTACGTGAACGCCTGGCAGGCCATGCCGGGTGGAGGCACTCTCTATGTTCAGACCGAAAACGTCAATCTTGACCAAGAAGACGTCAAACCTTTCGCGATGAATCCGGGGAGATATGTCAAGGTCTCCGTGACCGACACCGGAGTTGGTATGGATGATAACACCAGGGACAAGATCTTTGATCCTTTCTTCTCTACCAAGGACGGAAAACACGGCACGGGGCTCGGCCTTGCGTCTGTCTACGGCATTATCAAGAACCACGGCGGCTACATCAATGTCTACAGTGAAAAGGGAACAGGCACGACCTTCAACATCTATCTGCCTGCATCGGAGGAGGAGGCGGTGGAAAAGGGCCCCATACCTGACAGGGAAGAGATCCATTACGGCAAGGGCACGGTCCTTCTTGTGGACGACGAGGAGATGATCCTCGAGGTGGGCCGAATGATGCTGGAAAAACTAGGCTATCAGGTCCTCGTCGCCCGCAGCGGCCCAGAGGCCCTGGATGTTTACGGCAAGCAAAAGGAAGAAATAGAACTCGTGATTCTGGACATGATCATGCCCGGCATGGGTGGTGGGGAGACCTATGATCGCCTGAAAGAAGTTGACGGGGATGTGAGGGTTCTTCTTTCGAGCGGGTACAGCATAAACGGGCAGGCAAGGGAGATAATGGATCGGGGTTGCATGGGATTCATCCAGAAGCCGTTTGCAATGGATGAACTGTCACGCATAGTCAAGGAGGTGTTTGACCGATAGAGACGGCTTGTCTGAGATGTGCCGGAATCCTGCGAGCTTGGCTGTCGTCCATTGTCAAGGATTGCGCTGGAATGCCAGTTTGCGATAAGCTGTACGTAATAATCATGTGCCGGGTTTCAGGCTCATCCCCGCGTTTCGCGCTTGGCAGGGAAGGAAATCCGGCCTATAGTGGCGGCAGCATTTTCAAGGTCGGCAGGCCCCAGGGCGGAGAAGGACAACGTGTACGTGCGTGTCAAGGATAGGGCCGGGAACATTCGTGTTTCCCAGGATTGAGCGCTTGCCATGAACGCTTCCTATGAAGAGTGGATTCCGACTCTGCGGGACCTTCTTGCATCACAGCCTTTGGGCGTGTTGTCCACCCATAGCGGCGTTGGTCCCCACGCAAGCCTTGTGGCCTTTGCCACGAGCAACGACCTCCGCGAGATCTTGTTCGCCACTCCGCGGACCACCCGCAAATTCACAAACCTCACTTCGCACGTCCATGCAGCATTCCTCGTTGACAATAGGTCCAACACCCCGGCCGATTTCC
Source organism: uncultured Desulfobacterales bacterium (assembly GCA_964591925.1). GTDB lineage: Bacteria > Desulfobacterota > DSM-4660 > Desulfatiglandales > HGW-15 > JAIPEI01. The sequence continues at coordinate 26,615 of CAZQCK010000026.1, read as the reverse complement.
ACAATACCACAGCCGCCACGGCCAGCGGTACGGTGGACGAGATCCCGCAAGATGACAAGGAGGCCTTGCTTGGACCCTATCTCGCTCGGCATCCGCACTTGGTCGACTTCGTTCGCGCCCCTACCTGTGCCCTTATGCGGCTTCGCGTGGAGAGGTACAGCGTGGTCCGGCGTTTCCAGGAAGTGGTGGACATCACGGTGCCGCGATGAGGTACGTCATTCCGCTTCACGCAGTCAGCCCAGAGGACCGGCCCTTGATCGGGGGGGAAGGCCTTCACCCTCTCCCTTCTGTCCCGGCGGCGCATGGAAGTCCCTGAGGGTACCGTCATCACCGTCGAAGCGTACCGGGCTTTTGTGTCCAGCGCAGGTTTGGCCGAGCGAATCCACATGGAACTCGGCCGTAAGCGGTTCGAGGATATGCGCTGGGAGGAGCTCTGGGATGCTGCCCTGCGCATTCGGAATCTCTTCCTGACAGCGCCCTTGCCCGTTTTCATCGAGGAGGCCCTGACCGCCGCGTTGACGCCCGGCCTTGCTAAGAAGGCCCTGGCGATTCGCTCGTCCGCCCCCGGGGAAGACGCCGAAGGCAGCTCTTTTGCCGGGCTTCACGAGTCCTTCGTGAACGTTCGGGGTGTGAGCTCGGTGATTTCAGCCATTCGCAAGGTCTGGGCATCCCTCTGGTCGGACGCCGCCCTCCTCTATCGTAAAGAACTAAGCCTTGATGTGGAAACCAGCGCCATGGCTGTTCTCATCCAGGAGGTCGTGTTGGGAGAGCGGTCAGGCGTTGTGTTCTGCCGAAATCCCAACGACCCGGACCAAGCCGTGGTGGAGAGCGTCCACGGGCTGAACGAAGGACTCGTGGACGGCCGGGTTGAGCCGGACCGTTGGATATTGGACCGGAGCGAAGAACGGATCCTGTCACACGCCGCCCCGGCGCGGGAGGAAGCTGTTGTGGCGGCCCCGGATGGGACCTTGCTTCAGCCCCTGCCTGCGGAGCAGAGGAACCTTCCTCCCTTGACCGACGATGAAGTGTTCCTCGTATTCGGCCTGGCCATGCGTGCGGAAGCCGTCCTGCAATACCCCCAGGACGTGGAGTGGACTTTTCGCGAAGGCGTGCTCTATATCCTCCAGGCTCGTCCCATCACGACCCTCGGCGACGCCGGCGGCGACGTGCGGCCCTGGTACTTGAGCCTTCGACGGAGCTTTGACAACCTCAAGGCCCTGCGGCGGCGTATCGAGGAGGAAATTCTGCCGGGTATGGCCTCGGCGGCCGAGCGCATGGAACTCGTCGAACCTGCAGAGCTGTCGGACACTGAGTTGGCGTCCGGGATTCAGCACCGCCAGGGCGTGCTGGAAGAGTGGACTGCGGTCTACTGGGACGAGTGCATCCCCTTCGCCCACGGAGTGAGGCTTTTCGGGCACGTTTACAACGACACGGTACATCCCCTGGACCCGTTCGAGTTCGTGGCCCTCCTGGGATCCGAGGAAATGCTGAGCGTAGGACGAAACCGCGCCCTGAAGGATCTTGCCGATCTGGTGCGCAGTGACAGCTACCTCGAGGCGGCGCTCCGCAGCGGAAAGCGTTCGGGAATAGATCCTGCCTTTGAACAGGGCTTGGAGCGGTATCTGGATCGTTACGGGGAGCTTTCCTGCCACGATGCCTCGTGTACGCGGGGTGCGGAGGACGTCACCGCCCTGGTCCTTAAGCTTGCAGCCCTTGCTCCAGGCGCGGATAATGCGAAGGGGGCCGCCGACCGGTCCGCTCTGGAGAGGCGGTTTTTGTCCGCTTACGGGGACGATCAGCGGGAGGAGGCCCTGGAAATTCTGGAGCTGGCACGGGCCAGTTACCGGCTTCGCGACGACGACAACCTTTTCCTGGGGCGAATCGAGGGCGGGGTTTTGCGCGCCGTGCAGGAGGGCAGGAGGAGGCTTCGTCGGCGTTTTGGCGACGATGTGGAGAGGCTCACAGCAATAGAGGTGAAGGAAGGCCTGACAAACCCGGCTTTTCAAGTCCCCGAGCGCGCAGATGGCAAAACCGGGCCACCGGCTCTGCAGGTGGAGTCGAGGCAACTCGTCGGCCAGCCGGCCGGCCCGGGACTCGTTTCCGGGAGGGCCCGAGTTATCCTCGAGCCGGGAGACCTTCGGGCCCTCGAAGCCGGTGAAGTCCTGGTCTGCGACGCGGTGGATCCGAGTATGACCGCGGTGGTTCCCCTGGCGGCCGGCATCGTGGAGCGTAGGGGCGGCATGCTCATTCACGGGGCCATCATCGCGCGGGAATATGGGCTTCCCTGCGTGACAGGGGTCCCGGATGCGACCACCCGTCTTCGAACCGGCGACATGATCACTGTGGACGGATACCTGGGGATCGTGACGGTGAACAGGGAAAAGGCAGGGCCTTTTCCGGCGGGGTAAGGCTATGAAGAAATCATTCCTTTTTTTTCTTTTTGTTCTTTTCTGTTTAAGCTTGCAGTGTACGGCAAATCTTCCCAAAGAAGGTTTCCCCAAAACGGGCACGTATAAAAAGAAACTGGATATCAGGGTGATGGGCTCGCGCCGTTACTACCTTGTGCATGTCCCCAATAATTACGATTCATTGAAAAAAACACCACTCGTGCTGGTCATACACGGCGCATTCAGCACACCGGAGCAGATGGAAGAGCAATCCGGCTTTAGTGAACTGGCTGATCGAGAGGGATTTCTGGCGGCTTATCCTTCCGGGGCTTACGGGATAGTAGGCTTTTTTAAACACTGGAACGCCGGCCATTGTTGCGGAAAGGCCGCTGATGACAGCATCGATGACGTGGGTTTTCTAACCGACGTCATCAAAGATATTTCCCATCAATTCAAGGTAGATGAAACAAGGATTTACATGGTCGGCTTTTCAAACGGTGGAATGCTCACTTACCGTTTTGCCGCGGAGCGTACCCATATGCTGGCAGCGGCGGCAACACTGGCCGGGGCCCATGGCGGAAAAGCATCGTATGATTCGTCGCTCTGGGTAATCCCCAAACCAGCCAAGCCGCTGCCGATGATCATCTTTCATGCCAGCGATGATCCCGCAGTTCCTTACAAAGGAGGAGTAAGTCCTCGTAAAGGTGGAGAACGGGAATACCTGTCTGTTGACGAGGCGGTCGATTTCTGGGTCAAGAATAATGATTGCCGTGCGGTCCCGATCATTGATCGCTTGCATGAGGGCATTGTTACCAGGAAAACCTGGCCCGGAATGCTTGGTAACAACGACGTCGTCCTATACGTTATCGAGAACTGGGGACATAAATGGCCGGGTCGGCATTTCTCGAGTAAACTGGAACAAGATGACCCTGTTAGAGACTTCGACGCGGCTGACATAATCTGGGATTTTTTTAAACAGAACAACAGGTGATTTTCTTTTAACACCGATTTTCATTCAGATAAACACACCCTACTTTTCACGAGGCTGCGGTCATCCGCCGGCCTCCATAGCGCCGAATGCTCGGGAAATATTTCACCTGAATTGAGCGATTGTCGAGTTTGCCGAAGATGCAAGGAAGAGGGTGCTTCGCTATACTCTGGTATGCGAAGCACCTGATGACGCCGCAGATTCGGTAAAATCGGCAATCCCGAAGGGTTTTAAATTGCAGTTTTTTTCGAAGAAGCGCTTTCATGCAAAAAGTGATGCTCAAACCGGCACTCTTTAATGGCAAGCCTTTGATATATTGAGTGTTTTTTCGATAGACTGCAATTTGAAACGCTCAATTCAGGTTTCATCGTCTGCTTACCTGACAGCGCTTGCCAGATCCAGGGCCATTTTCTTTTTCGATTCCAGATCCGCGATCCGGTAAATGGACACATACTGACTTTGGCTCGGACCCGACCCCTGATGGGTCCCCACCCCGTGAAGTCCTGCGATCCAGTTCTGGAGGAATCGGGCGATGCGCATTCTCTGATCCGCCGGTGCCGCGGCTTTGAAATATTTGGCCACATAATCCTTGATTTCAGGGTTGTCCAGTTCCTTCTCGCTGGGCATGGTAGCGGGAATGCCTCCCGCGATGTCCCCCGCCAGGGCCATGACTTCCCAGAATCCGTCATTGGTGTTCAGCTTGGCGATGTTGCCCATGGTTTCGTCCGGCATAAACACACCGGAGCCTTCGGGCTCTTCTTTTCCAAAGTGGGCCGCCGCGGTGGCACAGGCCAGGGACGTGTCGTTCAATTGCAGCATGCGGGTGATTTTTTGGGCGATATGAGAGGCGTTCGACAGACCGTTGTACTCGGCCATGAGTTCTGTGGCTCCGATAATGAGGTCCATGAACCCGACCTTGCAGGCCCCGCCGCAGTTCATTCTATGGGTCTTGGCAAACCGGGTGATGAACTTCTGGGTGTATTCGACCTCGCCGCACATGAAGACCCTCTCCCAGGGGACAAAGACATGATCAAAGACGACTAGGCAGGTCTCCCGTTGTCCATATAACGGATTTCCAAGGACGAGGGCATCCTGCTCATTTTCCCGTTCCACGCTGAAAGGGTTGTACTGCCCGATATAAGTAGTGCCGGGGGCGCCGTTTGGGACGACAAATGCCAGTGCATAGTCTTCCTCGCCCTTTTTTGAGGAAATGCCGGGCAACACCAGGGTCTCGTCTGCGGCATAAGCGCCTGTGGCATGCTGCTTGGCCCCGTTGACAATGATTCCATCCGCCTTTTTTTCCACCACATGCACGTACATGTCCGGGTCCTGATCAAGCGGCCTTTTGCTGCGATCGCCCTTGGGATCCGTAACCGACCCGCTGACGACCAGGTCGTTTTCCTGCGCGTAACGCAGGTAATCATTAAAGCGCCGGTGATATTCCGTCCCCTTGTCGCGATCTACCTCCCAGGTGGTCGCGGCAAGTGAGGGAAGCATCTCGTTACCGGGACATCGGTAGTTGCAGGTCCCCAGTTTCTGGCTGCTCAACCGGGCCATGTCCAGGCGTTTGAAGAGATCCTCTTTGCTCTGATGAATATGAAGGGCGCGGCTGATGGGTTCGCCGGTCAAATGGGATATGGCCGTCATGATTTCCGAGTATTCCGGGGCGGTCGTGAGTTCATAGACACGAGCCGTTGCGTCGATGACCCCTTTGCTGATGGGATGGTCCTGAAGCCTTTCGACTTTTTTGCCGCCGAAAAACAGGTTGGGCCGAAGTTCACCTACTCGTTCTCGATACTGCTTTTCTGATATTATTGCCATTTTGGTCTCCTTAAAGTTAAAATCCACCTCAGGATGATCCCGAGGATGGTGGGAATGGAAAGGGTGATTCTCGACATGATTCTCATACATCTTCTACCAGTCCCTGTAAAGCGCGTCCCTGTCCCCGGCTCCTTTTTCGGCGGCACGAATATTGGGCTCGCCCTGTATGGTGTGGGCCGCAAGAAGGTCAAGATCGCTGATGCGAAAACGACCATCGCCAGGACCGGCTATGCACCCGAAGGCGTGCCTCCGGTGGGGCACCGTACACCGCTTCCGGTGTTGATCGATGACACACCGGCGCGCTTTGAGATCGTCTACGCGGCTGCGGGCTCGGAAAACGCCATCTTTGGTGTCCCGTATGAGACCCTGGTCGAGATGACCGGGGGCAGGGTTGCGGATGTGGCGAAGGGGTGAGAGGTGCCATTTTCCGTGAAGCCGGCTCGAGGCTTTTGTTGGGCGCTGTTTAAAAAGCAAACATCCTCTGTAATGCTGAAACAACTTCCAACTGAGCCTTTGAATCGATTGTTCCAAGCTTTCTAATCAAGCGTTCTTTATCTATTGTTCGAATCTGATCCAATACGATATGACCATCTTTCTTTCTGAAAACGCATGGAACCCGCGTTGGGTAATCTTTACTGGTAGATGTCATGGGAGCAATTATGACGGTTCGGATATGCTTGTTCATTTCATCAGGTGAGATAACTAAACAAGGTCTGGTCTTCTGAATTTCAGACCCAACAGTCGGATCAAGACTTAACAAGTAAACGTCAAAGCGTTTTACTACCACTGCCATTCTTCCTCATCCCAGGTATTTGAAATATCAATGTCATCGGTAAGGAGGGTATCATCTTCTTTTTCCCGCATCATTTTAAATGCATTATCCCATCCTTCCCGTGCATTTTTAAGAGAACGAATAATGATCTTATTGTTCTCGACTTCTATTTCAACATCGTCCATTATCCCCGTTTGTTCGAGGATAGGCTTTGGAATCCGCAATCCCTGGGAATTACCAATCTTGATTACACGTGCTCTCATGGGCCATCTCCTTTATCATGTGAGCACATTGTAATTACATTGTTTTAGTATGTCAAGCCAAAAAAGGATTCCTGTTGCCGGCTACCCTTGACAGAGAGCGAAGGGGAATGTACCTTGCCCCTAATCGCGGCACGAAGCCGTTTCTGTTTGTAACGCCATCGAAGTGTAAGGAATTCAGGGCCACGAAGGCCGACCTCCAGCGAGGAGGAAGGATTCGTGGCTTTTTTTGTTCGAAACCTGTCGGAAAATTGCAAGGGAGGACATGAAAGAAGCAGGGGCTCTCATGAGAGGCGTCAAGATCGGCACGGTGGTCTCTTTTGCCGTGGCCGCACTGGTGATGGTCTATCTGAGCTACTCGCTCCCGCGTCTTTTGCCGGGGGACTTTGTGACCTCTATGTACGCCAGCTCCCACGTGACCCTCACCGCGGACCAGGAGGCGGAGCTGCGGGCGTTCTACACTCGGGATTCCGGCTTCCCGGCATACCTGGGGCGGCTGGTCACCCTGGATTGGGGCTATTCCTACGCCTTTCTGACCCCGGTGTCGCACCTCTTTTTCGAGGCCCTGCCCTGGACCCTGCTCCTCATGGGGACGGCCCACCTCCTGTCCATGGCAGTCGGCTTCCTGGCGGGTGTGGAGGCCGCGTGGCGCTCCGGCGGCCGCACGGAAAGGGGGATGGTGGGGGGCATGACGGTTTTGGAGGGGGTGCCCGAGATCAGCACCGGGGTGTTTTTCCTTTTTGTGTTCGCGCTTCAACTCAACTGGTTCCCGGCCGCGGGCGCGGAAACGGCATATGCCGGCACTTCGGTGTTGGAGCGGCTGATCAGCGTCCTGCACCACCTGGTCCTGCCCCTGGCGACCCTGACCCTGGCCTATATCCCGGGTAATTTTCTGCTCGCCCGCAACAGCATGATCCTGGTGCTCAAGGAGTCCTATGTGCAAACCGCCCGGGCCAAGGGGCTGCCTCCGAGACGGGTGCGTTACGCCCACGCCGCTAGAAACGCCCTGTTGCCCCTGGTCACGCGGTTCGGCCTGAGGCTGGCCTTCATGGTCACGGGCGCCCTGGTCATCGAAAGGATTTTCAGCTATCCGGGCCTGGGGACCCTGCTGTTCAACGCCATTCAGGCCAGGGACCTTCCGGTCATTCAGGCCGTGGTTCTCGCCTCGTCCATTATCGTGCTGGGCGTGATCCTGGCCCTGGATTGTCTCTACCGGATCATAGACCCGAGGATTTCCCATGCACGTTGACCGCGGACAAGTGATGCGCGACCCCTGGTTCGTCATCGGGCTGGGCCTGGCAATCGTGTTCGGCCTTATGGCCCTGCTAGGTCCGGCCCTGGCCCCTTACGATCCCTGGGATATGGGTTTTACGCCCATCACTCCTCCCACCGGCGATCACTGGCTGGGGATCAACGACGGGGGGCAGGACATTCTCTCGGAACTTCTCCATGCGGTCAGAAACACCGTGGCCTTCGGCCTCCTGAGCGGCCTGGCGTCTCTGGCCCTGGGAGTCGCACTCGGACTGGCCGCCGGGTGGTACGGGGGGCTGGTCGATTCCTTTCTAATGAGGCTCGCCGACGTTCTCTTGGCTGTTCCCGCCATCATGATCCTGATCCTCACCGCGGCCCTGTTTCGCCCCCAGCCCTGGATGCTGGCCCTGATCCTGTCCGCTCTCATGTGGCCCACCATTTCCAAGGTTATTCGGGCCCAGACCCTGAGCCTGAAAAGCCGTCTGCACGTGCGGGCGGCTGTTCAGATCGGAGGAGGAGGCGGCTACATCCTGAGGCACCACCTTCTCCCCGAGATGTTTCCGCTCTATCTGATAGGCTTCGCGGCCAAGGCCAGGATGGCCATGTTCATGGAGGCGTCCATGGCCTTTCTGGGCCTGTTCGATCCCAGCCGCAAGTCCCTGGGCATGATGATCAGCTACGCCCTGAAGTTTTACTATCTGGACGTGTGGTGGTACTGGCTGGTTCCGCCGGTACTCTGCCTCTCCCTGCTCATCATGGGGGTTACCTTTCTTGCGGTGGGCCTGGAGAAGATTATGGACCCCCGGCTTCGCATCGGTACGGAGGCGCGCACATGGGCCTGAGCATTGAAAATCTCAGCGTCGTTTACCGCGACGGCGACCACGGGGTTCTTGCCCTGGACGATGTGAGTCTGGCTCTGGAGCCGGGGCGGTGCCTGGCCCTGGTGGGGGAGTCCGGATCCGGTAAGACCACCCTGGGCAAGGCCTGTATGGGACTGCTTCCGGGAAATGTGGGCATTCGAGGAAACATTCTCCTGGATGACCAGCCCCTGAAATGGCAGGATGAGGACGCCATGAACCGGGTGCGCTGGTCTTCAATCGCCATGGTCTTTCAAAACGGCGCGGCCAATCTTAACCCCGTGCATCGGATCATTGACCAGGTGGCGGAACCCCTGATCCATAGCGAAAATACGGACGTACGCCTTGCAAGGGAGCGTGCCGGGGAAGCCCTGCAGGCGGTGGGGCTGGAAACGGCGTTGCACGAGCGTTACCCTCATCAGTTGAGCGGAGGGCAGGCCCAGCGTGTACTGCTCGCCATGGCCGGCATCCTGGATCCGGGGACCATCCTGCTGGACGAACCCACCTCCGCCCTGGACGCGGTGAGCAAGTCCTTTGTAGCGCGCGCCATTCAAGGAATGAAAGCTGACGGCAAGGCCGTGCTCCTGATCACCCATGACCTGGATTTTGCCGTGCACCAGGCGGAAACCATGGCGGTCATCTACCTTGGAAAGATCCTGGAGGTCCTGCCGGCTTCGGAGATGTTTTCCAATCCCATGCACCCCTATACCCTGGCACTGGGGCGATCTTACCCTGCCATGGACACGGCAAGGGATCTGGGAGGGATTCGCGGGGACGCGTTTTACCGGGTCATCCACCGTCACGGCCGGGAAGATGGTGAGGCCTCGTCCCACGCACATATCCAGGTGCCGGGGTCGAGTCACCGGGACGGCCATGCTCCCCCCACGGGCTGCGTCTTTCATAGCCGGTGCACCCAGGCCGTTTCTTCCTGCGCCCAGGGAGACATTTCCCTGGAAGCCTTGGATGGTCATCAAGTCCGGTGCCTGCGTCACGGCATCGTCCGTCTTGTGGAAATGGAGGGAGTCTCCAAGAGGTATGACAAAACCCCGGCCCTGGACCGAGTCGATTTGAGCGTAAAGGCGGGGGAAGTCCTGGCCCTGGTGGGAGAGACCGGATCGGGCAAGACCTCGCTGGCCATGACGGCAGCCGGGGTTCTTCGACCGGATTCCGGATCGCGGGTCTTCGACGGAGCGGACATGGACCGTTGGGTCGATGGGGATTACCGGTCCTTGGCCCGGCGCATCGGTGTGATCTATCAGAACCCGGCTGAGTCCGTCAGTCACCGGTTCACCGTTTTCGAGGCCGTGGCCGAACCGCTGCGCATTCACGGGATCGGACAGGGAAAGGCCGACCTGGAAGAGCGGGTGAAGCAAAAGCTCTTCGAGGTGCACCTCTCCACAGCCCCGGCCTTTCTGGAACGATACCCTCACGAGCTGAACATGGGTGCGATTCAGCGCGTCTGCATGGCCCGGGCCCTGATCCTCGACCCGGTTTTCCTGGTCGCGGATGAACCCACGAGCTCCCTGGACCCCAGTGTCCAGGCCAAGGTCATGAAGCTCCTTCTTCACCTTCAGGCGGAGATGGGCCTCACCCTGCTATTTGTGACACACGATATCGGGCTCGCTCGAAAGATCAGCGACCGGATCGCCGTGATGCTGGCCGGCCGGATCGTGGAGATCGGCCCGGCATCCTTGCTCCTTCAGTCACCGCGCCATCCCTATACCCGTATGCTGCTGGACAGCGCGGCCGGAAGGCTCCCGGACGTCCCCCGGATTCCGAAGCGGGACGGTCTCGGGGACGGAGGCTGCGTTTTCGCCTCCCGATGTGCGTTCAGAGTGGACAAGTGCCTCACCCGCACACCGCCCCTCGAGAAGATCGGATCCCGGCAAGCGGCCTGCCACGCCCCCTTGCCGAAGGTTTGAACCCTCCTTTTCATAGAAGCATTCACCTTTTCAGCATCCTGAAGGAGCCGAAAGTGGTGTCAGGCGAGTCGTCGTGAGACGTTACAGGGGTTTCAACGGATACCTTCGGGAGCTGTTCGGAGAGAGGGTCCAGAAAATCGCCCTGGATGCCGGGTTTACCTGTCCCAACCGCGACGGGACCCTGTCTTTCAAGGGCTGCATCTACTGTGACCCCCTGGGGTCCGGAAGCGGGGCCCTCAGCAGGGACGGAATTTCCGTCGAGGAGCAGTTGAGGCGCGGAATGCTCTCTGCTCGCAAACGATACGGGGCCCGTAAATTTATCGCATACTTTCAGTCCTTCACCAACACATACGCCCCGGTCCCGGTGCTGGAGCGATTGTATGATCAGGCTCTCGACCGCTCGAGTGTTGTGGGACTCTCAGTGGGCACGCGTCCTGACTGCGTCAACGAGGAGATTCTGGACCTCCTTGCCGGTTACCGGCGGAGAGGCTTGGTGTGGGTGGAGTACGGTCTCCAGTCAGCCCATGATGTCACACTCCAAGGCATTCGGCGGGGACACGACGCCGCTTGTTTCAAGCGCGCAGTGGAGGAAAGCGCTGAACGTGGATTGAACGTATGCGCCCACATCATCCTGGGTCTTCCGGGAGAAACCCGGGACATGATGCTGGAGACGGCTCGTTACGTGGCCGGCCTTCCGGTGCACGGATTGAAGATCCACGGGCTGTATGTGATAGAGGGGACGGATTTGGATCGGCAATACAAAGAGGGGCGGTTTCGTTGCCTCGACCGGGAGACATACGCCGACCTGGTAGTGGAGATCCTGGAGCGGATCCCTGAACACGTGGTGATCCAGCGGCTGACCGGGGATCCCCCGCACGGTTCCGCCCTCGTGGTCCCTGACTGGTCTAGGGACAAGGCAAAGACCCTGAGGAGGATTCAAGCGCGCTTGCAGGAGCGGAATACTCGGCAGGGAAAACGGTGTAATTGAGCAGGGAGATCAAACCTGCTGGGGTTCCCCCATCTTCTCTCTAAAGATTTGGTCCAGGGCGATATCGTATTCCCTGGAACCGGGAACCAGAGCCTTGTTCTTGGCCAACTGTCGATTGATCTCTTCTTCGGCCCGCTCGAACCCCTGATTGATCTGCGTGATGACCCGGTTGATCGTCTTGTAGATCTCCTGGTCCGTCCCATAGATGTCGATTACGGACGGATCATTCATGACCACCTCGAGGATGTACTGGGTGATGTACAGAGAGAGCAGATTGGGGCGGGGCACGATATCGCGGATGGGGGCGACGAAGTACTTGAGCTCGAACTCGTCGCTCCTCAACCCCTGCTTCAGGCCTTTGAGGAGAAGATCGGAAACGGCCGATGGATTGTCCGTTTCAATCACCTTTTCCATGAGAAGGGCCTGGGACAGCCGGCTGTGGATTTCCGGCAGCTTGAATCGAAAGAAACGCTCCCGCTGAAAGGCCTCCTGCTTTTCCTGCCGTTCGAGCCGGTTGATTATCTTATCCTGTACATTCCCACTTCCGAAACGCTTCATGTTTTTGGCTGCCTATTCCGTAGGTGTCTTCTCGGATCCGGAAGACTCTGTTTTGGAGGAAGTGCCGGCATCTTTGGCCTTTTCCGAGGAATCGGATCCTCCTTCAGAGGCCTTTGTAGGCGCGGAAGACGCCTTGCTCTTGCTGGCATAATCGGTTACGTACCACCCCGATCCCTTGAGGTGAAAAGAGTTCATGGACATGAGCTTTTTCATGGACCCATTACAATTCGGGCATTGGGTGATCGGGGAGTCGGAAAAATTTTGCAGGACTTCCTCGATATGACCGCATTGGGTGCATTCGTACTCGTAAATCGGCATGATATTGTTCCTCCCTGATTTCGAACACGTTTTAACAGGATTCACGGGCGAAAAGGCCGTGAGACCGGTATGATTCCAGGATATAACCAAGGTTTTTCAGGGAAAGCCCCTTCAAAGCCTCCATGGTGATGCCGTGCACTATTTCTTCTTCTCGTTCCCTGTCTTCACCCCGAACGTCGAAACGCTGAGCAAAGTTGCAGAACCTCACGATGTGCACCAGTTCATGGGTAAAGACATAGACCAGAAGAGGCAGAAGGCACAGTTTTTTGTCTCTCTCCATGGCCTTCAAGATTCGGTGATCCTGCAGGCAGATGGTGTAAAAATCGCGGTTCCGTCCGAATCGTTCAAAGGAAGGGCCCGGATTGGAATACTTGTTCAATACGGCAAACGCCGGAACCCTCGTGATTTCGTGTCCTCTAAGATCGGCCAGGGTCTTTACGCCGTAACGGTGGCGTTTCCACTGGGCAAGCGAGTACTTGTAGTGCTCACCGGTTCGGTCTTCGGCGATGTCCAGCGCCTCGCCGGCGGTTTTGATCTCTGGTGATTCAAAAGAGGCCATCACACCCGTCACGCGGAACACCTTTGTTCGAATACGCCCTCAAGGACGATGAAAAGGGTGTCAATGCCGTCCCTGTTTTGTGGTGGCGGTGACTGGACTTGAACCAGTGACACTACGGATATGAGCCGTATGCTCTGACCGACTGAGCTACACCGCCGTCTCAATGAAATAACAATTTAGTATAAGGCGATTGAATAAGCTGTCAACCCAATTGTGCCTTTTCCCGTGTCAAAAAAGCGGGAAGCTCGAGCTGCCCCGGGAATCGCTGCTCAATTCAGGGGGCAAGGAGAGGGGGCCGAAAAAAGGGGCGTCCGCGTTCAAGGGGACGCCCCTTTTGGGAAATTGATGAAGCCGGGCGGTTATGCCATGACCTTCTTTATTTCTTCGGTCAAGGGGGGCAACACCTTGAACAGGTCGTCCACCACGCCGTAATCGGCCTTCTGAAAGATGGGGGCGTCGGGGTCCTTGTTGATGGCCACTATGACCTTGGAGGTGCTCATGCCTGCCAGGTGCTGAATGGCGCCGGAGATGCCACAGGCTATGTAAAGGTTGGGGGAAACCACCTTGCCGGTCTGTCCCACCTGGTCCGTGTGGGATCTCCATCCCGCGTCCACTGCGGACCGGGAGGCCCCCACGCTGCCGTTGAGGGCCGCAGCCAGGTCCTCCAGGACCTGGAAGCCTTCAGGCCCTTTCAAGCCTCGACCGCCCGAAACGATCTTGTCCGCCTCCGTAAGGTCCACTTTGCCGCTTTCGTCCTTTATGACCTCGGCCACCGTGGCCTTTGGGACACCGTCATCCAGCTCGACGGCGGCCTCGACCACATCGGCCGATTTGCCCGTATCCGGCTCGTTTACGGTCATGACATTGGGCCGGGCCGTGGCCATCTGGGGTACACTCCGGTCGCTGAAGGTCACTTTGGCGTAGGCCTTGCCCGCATAGATCGGACGCACGGCCGTGAGCTTGCCGTCTTCTACGGCGAACGATACACAGTCCTGGGCCATCCCCACACCCAACCGCGCGCTCAGTCGGGATGAGAGGTCCTTGCCTGTGGAGGATGCTCCCAGCAGAAGGACCGCCGGCTCATTGGATCGTGCAAGTTCCGCTATAACCGGAACACACGCATCAGACGTGCAATTTTCCAGCTGTGGGTCATCGGCCACGATGATCTTGTCCGCTCCGTATTGGGCGAGCACCGACGCCTTGTCCTTGACACCCGATCCGAGCAAGACCGCTGTCAGGTCCTGCCCTAAGGCGTCGGCCAGGCGACGGCCCTCGCTGACCACTTCATAGGATATCTTGTGGATCTCTCCACCTCTTTGTTCGGCGATTACCATTACTCCTTGTGCCATCTTCTCCGTCTCCTTTGGAATCGATGTATGGGGACGGCCTTGGGACCTCGCAGGATCCGGTGGGCCGTTCGGGGCGAATGCTATACAACCTTGGCTTCGTCGTGAAGGAGCTTTGCCAGGCCGGCCGCTTTCTCCTCCGGGGATTCGCCTTCGACGATCTTTCCAGCCTTACGTTCAGGCGGAGGCGTGAGCTCGACGACCTTGAGCCTACGGGCCCCGGTCCCGAATTCGGATGCATCCAGTCCCAGATCGGCCAGGGACTTTTCTTCCAGGGGTTTTTTCTTGGCCTTCATGATGCCCGGCAGGGATGCATAGCGAGGTTCGTTCAAACCTTTTTGTGCCGTCACCACCACAGGAAGGGTCGCTGCCAGCACGAGGGTCTGCCCCTCCACGGGCCGGTTTGCCTTGAGGGACTTTCCGTCCTCCGCCGCTTCCAGCTTCGTGATTACGGGCAGGTGCGGGATTCCGAGAAACTCGGCAAGCGACGCGCCCACCAATCCCTGGTCATTGTCCACGCCCCGTTGTCCGGCCATGATGAGGTCGTACTCGAGGTCTTTGACGGCTGCAGCCAAGGCCTTGGCAACAGCAATCTCGTCGCTTCCCTCCAGGGCGTCGTCCGTTACGAGGATGGCTTTGTCGGCGCCCATGGCCAGAGCGGTCCGAAGGGATTCCGTCACACGCTTGGGGCCGAGCCCCACCACGGTGACCTCGCCGCCGAACTTTTCCTTGAGGCGAAGGGCCTCCTCCACGCCGAATTCGTCGTAGGGATTCATAACCCACTTGATGCCGTCCTGGGCGATGGATGTCCCGTCCGGGGCCACCTTGATCTGGGTCTCGGTATCGGGAACTTGCTTGATGCAGGCTAAAATTTTCACTGAAACCTCCTTTCCATTTTTCCTTTGCTTTCCGCAGGCGTGCTGCCGGGATATTCGGCCAGTCCATACAGGAACGTTTCGCTGATCTGCTTGGCCGCCGTTTCAATATCATATTTCCTGCGGCTTGACAATACCCAGTACCGGGACAGCTCGTCGAGGGCACCGAAGAGGGCCCGTTTGATCAAGTCGGGCAGGATGTCTTTCCTGAAAAGGCCTTGTTGCTGTCCTGAGCGGACGATGTCGGCGATCAGGTCGAGGTATTCTGCGAACTGCTCGTTCTTGTAGCTTTTCATGAATTTGCTGCTCTGCCGCAGTTCCACCTGAATGATCTCGGCCATGTCCTGGTTCTGTTCGATCAACCGCATATGGCACAGGGCAAAGCGCTCCAGCTTGTCGAGTGCGTTTTTCCGGTCCGCGAGCTGAATCCGCATGTTTTCCAGAACGGTTTTCATCTGCTCTTCGAACAAGGAAATGAGGATGTCGTCCTTGTTTTGGAAGTAGAGATAAATGGTTCCGTCGGCCACGCCGGCCTCCCGGGCGATCTCCGAAACCTTGGCCTGAAAGAAGCCCTTGCGTGCGAAAACACGTGTGGCCGCCTCAATAATGCGGTGATATTTTTCCTTGTTTTTTGTTTTCTTCATAAGAATAATGAATGATCATTCATTCATATCATTTGATACTCCGGAACCCCGCAGGCTGTCAAGGCCTTTGTTCGGGGTCATCGATCAACGGACCTTGACAAGAGGACATGTGTTTCCGTATACTTTCTTGCGCGCCCACACGACCGGTTTCGCAGTAAAGATCGTAAAGGCGGACTCCGAAGAGGCTGCGCAGCCTTGGATGAATCCCTGGAGGGCTTTCTTACCATCGAGGAGGAACAGCATGCCTGAGAAGACATCTCACCTGAAAGGAAAGCGCATTCTGGCTGTAGACGATGAAAAGGACGTCCTGGATACGATCGAAGACGCCCTCGAATCATCCCGCGTGGATAAGGCTCAGGACTACCAGACGGCCCTGGATAAGCTCAACAGCGGCGAGTACGATCTCGCCATTCTGGATATCATGGGGGTGGACGGGCTGAGTCTGCTCAATGAGGCGGTCGCCCGGAATATTCCCAGCGTGATGCTTACGGCACACGCCCTCAACGCCGAAACCCTCCTGGAATCCATACGCCGCGGCGCGATTTCCTATCTGCCCAAGGAGAAGCTTGCTGAGCTCGAAGAGATCCTCAATGATCTTGTGGCGGCCATGGAAGCAGGTGAACCCACTTGGAAAATGCTCTTCGACCGGTTGGGCGAATTTTTCGACGAGAAATTCGGCCCTGATTGGAAAGAGAAGGACAGGGAGTTCTGGTCCGAATTCAGCCGCACCTATCATGTGAGCAAGGGGATCCAAAGCCGATTGAGACACGACGACCGTGTCGGCTTGAAGGTTTGATTCCCCTCCATAGAGAAGCATACCCTGGCGGGGAGAGCCATCCCATACGCAAACAGTACGCACATCCGACCCGAAAGGCTGTGGAGACGAGGCGGCTTGCCCGGCTTTTCCGGAGTCTTTGCGAGAGAATACAGCCTTTACGATTTCGTCATATGTCTTTACCGGAAGGTGTTCAAAGGTATGGACCCCGAAGCCTTTGGTACACTTTGTTTACGTTGCAGCTAGAATGTAGCTAAATCGTCTTGACAGGGAACAAGAACTCTGGTTGAATCCCGGTCACCATACATGATCGGGTGGGAGGTAGGGCAGGGCAAACTTCTTTTTTCATAACCTTTAGAGCAAGAAAGGAGTATGGACGGGCATGAAGAAGACATGGTTTGCATTATTGGTATGTGTGGTGGGTCTTCTGCTGACATGTGGCCTCGTTTGGGCGAAAGCGCCGTCCCTGGACGCCTGGAAACCCGCTTTCGATCCCTCGGGAGCCAAGTACAAGGCCATTGTGTCTAACGTCTCTCACCCGGCTCTGAAAGGAACGTACACCGGGTTTGCTTTTCGCGACGAGTTGTGGAAGCGCACAAACGGTCAGATCTTTATCGACTACAAGCCTTTCAGCATGCTGGGAGGCGAGGTGGAGGTGCTCAACCAGCTCCAGATGGGTGCCATTCAGGGCATGGGCTGCAGCTCCGTGGCCTCCACCAACCTGGGTCCCCGTTTCGGTCTCGTCAATCTACCCTTTCTCATCGATTCCTTTGACAAGCTCGACAAGTTCGCCAACAGCGGCAAGCTCTTTGAGCACTACATGATGGCCATGGACCATCAGGGCATCATGGGAATCGACATCACGAGCTACGGCAACTACGGCTGGGCCACCAAGACTCCGGTCCGGACCATTGAAGACGCCAAGAAGGTCAAGTTCCGGATCGCCGAGGCGGCCGTGAACCAGATGTCTTACAAGGCGTGGGGCTTCAACCCCGTGCCCATGCCGTGGCCGGATGTGCCGGTGGCCCTCAAGCAGGGCGTGATCACCGGCCTGGATCACACGCTCACGGTATGTAACGTCACCGGCAAGTTCGAGGAGTGCGACTACTTCACCCAGATCAACTATGCCCAGGGTCTGTTTCTCTGGATCTTCAACAAGGCCTGGTTCAACCGCCTGCCCGAGGATCTGCAGAAGATCTTCGTGGAAACGCTCCATGACGTGGCCGCGGAGATGCGTGCCGCGGACGTCATCCAGGAGAAGGAACAGATTGCTGATGCCAAATCCAAGGGCGTAGAGTTCTTCCAGCTTCCCGACGAGGACATGGAACGCCTGCGGAAGCTTTCTGATTCCGTGCACGACCACTACGCCCCAGAGATCAACAGGCTCTATCCGGGCGACGAGTATCGTCCGGACAACTACTTGCGAGAGGTGCAGGAGTTCATGGACTACAAGTAAACCCCCTGCGGGCGGGGAGGGTTCAAACGGACTCCTCTCCGCCCCCTTTTATATCGAGGCCTCCATGTTTGGAAAGATCCTGTACGTCTTAGACAAGATTCTGGGCTTTGTCGAGGAGTGGGTCCTGTTCATCTCCACCATGGCCGCCCTGATCTCGCTCTTCGTCAACGTGGTGCTCCGCTACGGGTTCAATTACTCACTGGCCTGGTCCGAGGAGCTGGTGCGTGAGGTGATCATCCTCACCACCTTCATAGGGGCCAGTGCGGCGATCAAGGCCCGTTCCATGATCAAGATCGACGCCCTGGTCCAGATCGTGCCCGCCTTGAAGACCCCACTTACCTTTTTCAGCAACTTCGCGACCCTGGTCTTTTCCCTTATGATGCTCTACTACGGATGGAAGATGGCCGCGCTTCAGGTTGCCACTTACCAGAAAACCATCATCATGCAGATTCCCCTGGTCTACCTGTACGCGATTCTTCCCATCATGGGGGGCATGATGTTCATTCGGACCATCCAGGTGATTCACCAGGATGTCCTGGAGCTCCGCGCAAAGCAGGAAGCAGCCTAGGCCTTGCAATGCACACTTCGTCCTTCACTCATAACCTCGGGAGGCGAACCACGACATGGAATTGAGCCATCTCGTCATCATGCTGATTCTCCTGGGATGCATGGCGTCCCTGGTGCCGGTGTTCATGTGCCTGTTTTTCACTGCGGTGATGGGCTTTCTTCTCTACACAGACCTGCCCCTGCTCCTGCTCGCTCAGAGCCTGTTCCGCAGCATGGACAAGTTTGCGCTGGTGGTGGTCCTTTACTTTATTCTGTGCGGGAACATCATGACCGCCGGGACGATCGTGGACAAGCTGATCAAGGTGGCCAATGTGCTCGTGAGCTGGCTTCCGGGCGGTCTGGGCATGGCGGGTGTGCTCGGTTGCGGATTGTTCGGCGCGATCTCCGGTTCCACCGTGGCCACAGTGGTGGCCCTGGGCGGGTTCATGATCCCTGCGCTCCTGGAAAACGGCTACCAGGAGAAATATGCCCTCGGCGTCATGACCACCTCCCCCAACCTGGGCGTGATCATCCCGCCCAGCATAGGCATGATCCTCTACTCCATGATCAGCAACGTCTCCCTGGAGGGACTGTTTCTCACCGGCTTTCTGCCGGGCATCCTGATCATGCTGGGCGTGTGTCTCTACTCCTATTTTCTACACCGCAAACGCACCGACTTCGTGCGCATGCCCACCCCGGATTTCAAGCAGGTGCTCCAGACCTTCAGGGAGGGGTTCTGGTCCCTGATGCTCCCGGTGATCATCTTCGGGGGTATCTTTTCCGGGGCCTTCACCGCCAACGAGGCCGCTGTCGTTGCCTGTGTATACGCCTTTATCGTGGAGCTCTTCATACACCGGTCCATAAAACTCCGAGACGTGAAGCGGATCACCGTTAACTCGGCCGTGACCTCCGCCACGCTCCTCATTATCGTGGCCGGAGCCACCTGCTTCGGCAGATACCTGACCCTGGAGTCGATTCCAAACCAGATCACCGAGGCGGTGCTCTCCAGTATTCAGTCGCCGATCGTTTTCCTGCTGGCCCTCAACATTCTGCTGGTGGTGGTGGGCATGTTCATGGACATCATCTCCGCCACCCTGATTCTGGGCCCGGTCTTTCTGCCCATGCTGGCCGCCTTCGGGATCGATCCCATGCATTTCGGCCTGATCCTGACGGTGAACCTGGCCATTGCCTACTGCACGCCGCCCATGGGCGTGAGCCTGTACATCACAGGGTCCATCGCGAACAGAGACCTGGTCTATGTGTCCAGGGCCGTGATTCCGTTCCTGATCATACAGTATGCGGTCCTGGCCGTTATTACGTACTTGCCCGACGCGGTCTTGTGGCTGCCCCGCACGCTGGGGTTCGCCCAATAGTAAGGGGATGATGTTGTAGAGGAGGGTGAAGTCCGCTCGGCGCTTTATGCAGGGCGGTGCGTGTGAAAACGAGGACGAAGGAGGATTCGTACCGATGAACTACGCCAGATACGCCACAATCAATGCCCGCCACCTGCCCGACAAGGTCTGCCTGATCGAGCGAACCCCTTCCCGGAACGAGCGGAGGACCATGACCTGGAAGGAGTTCAATGCGGCCATCAACCGGACGGCCAACTACCTCTCCAAGGAGCTCAAGATCGGGGACGGCGATTACGTCATGCATCTCCAGAACAATTCCCTGGAGTGGCTGGTGACGTATTACGGCATCATCAAGCTGGGTGCGGTGGTGGTCCCTTTGAACTTCCGGTTCGTGGGTTCGGACATCCTCTACGCCGCCGGAGTGTGCGACCCCAAGCTCTTCATTCTGGGTTCAGAGTTCCTTCCGGTGGTCCAGCCTGTTCAGAGCGACCTCACCACCGTAGAGAAGTACATCTGTGTGGGGGACGAGGTGCCCCAGGACATGATCGACTTCAAAGTCCTGGATGCCTACCACGACGATTCCGAGGCCCTGGTAAAGGTGGATGACCACCATGACCTGGCCATGATGTTCACCTCGGGCACCACGGGAAAGCCCAAGCCGGTGCTTCATACCCATTACTCCCTGAACAATACGGCCATCGGCAACGGCATGAGCTACTTCGTCCAGAAGAATGACAACTACGTCTTCTTTCTTCCCCTCTACCACAGCGGCACCATGTTTCTGTGGGCCCCCTTCTACGCGACCGGCGCCACAGGCACCCTTCTCAGGGAATTCAGGGAGCCGCAGTGGATTCTCGAGGCCATGGCCGAGGAAAAGGGCACGGACATCCTCTTTGTCGTGCCGGTGGCCGTGGCCGTTCTCAATGCCATCAAGAACGGGGATCTAAAGCTGGCTGACTACGACCTGTCGAGCTGGAAGTACCTGGAAATCGGGGCGCAGCCGGTCCCCTTCGAGGTCATGAAGAGCCTGGTGGAAACCTTTCCCTCCACCGGTGTCTCCAACATTTACGGCATTACCGAGGGAGGCGGAGGGGGCAGCTTCAACCTCTACCCCGAGGACGTCCTGCGCAAGCCCGGTTCCATCGGCAAGCCCACCTTCGGTGTAGAGGCCATGCTCGTGGATTTCGAGGGCAAGGAGATCCCGTTCGGCGAGGTGGGGGAGCTGGCCTTTCGCACCCCACGCATGATGAAGGGGTACTTCAAGAACCCGGAAATGACCGCCGAGACCCTGAGAGACGGCTGGCTCTACACAGGGGACCTCTTGAAAACGGATGAGGAAGGCTTTTTCTACATTGTGGACCGCAAGAAGGACATGATCACGAGCGGGGGGGAGAACATCTTCCCGGTGGAGATCGAGGACTCGCTCATGGAGAGCCCCAAGATCGATGATGTCGCCTGCATCGGATACCCTGACGAGAGGCTCGTGGAGATCGTCATGGCGATCGTGCAGCTCAAAGAAGGCGAGAGCATGACGGAAGAAGAGGTCATCGAGTTCGCCAAGAGCAAGCTCGCCGTGTACAAGGTTCCCAGAAAAGTCGTCTTTGATCAGGTCCTTCGGAATCCCACGGGAAAACTCATGAAACCTCAGATGCGGGAGAAGTACACGGGCCGAAAGGAGGCCTTCCGCAAACTCGACTAAGGAGGCCGGCAAAAAGGCCATCTTCGGCTGCGGCTCAATCGCCGCATCCAAATATGACCCAAATCTGAGCGCAATTTTGTCCAATTTATTTCTGCCGGCCTCCTAAGAGCGGCCCTGAAAAGACCGCTCCATGCCTCCCGGGATGAAATGCAGGGACGGGTGCCCGACCGTCCCTGTGTCGTCAGTGAGGATCCGCACGGTAAAAGCCCACCGGCTCCCTGCAGGGTGTTGATACGGCCGGCGGCATTCTGCATGAACCCGCCACATCTTTCCAGCCAATGAGATACGTGCTATACTGCACTGCGAAAGCTTGGAGGAGCTGCAGTGGTGCGGGATGGATACCGGGGTTGTTTCCAATCCGCACCGCGCATGTTTCCCGGGAGGACGAATGGCTGAAAAGATTTCCGTGAGCACGCACACCGTTGAAAATCCCGCCAAAAAGACCTGGTGGCGGGAAGATCCCTTCGGGTTCATTCGCCCGGAATCCTTTGCCGCCTTTGGTATCGATCCCGCTGATGTCCCTCCGGGGACCTTTGCCGCTCATCGGCACCCCTCGCAAATCGAAAGCCGTTTCGGGGGCAATGCATACGGGTTCGGCCTGTTCGAGCTCGGCGACCGGTTGAGCCCTGAAGATCTAGAGCTTCTTCAATCCTTTTCCGAGGACGATCCCGAAACCATCAGGCGGCACTACCGTGAGCTCAATCGAATCTACAAGAGCCTGGGGCTGCTGATTCGGTTCACCAGCCAGGGAGAGCTCTTCTACCTGGTTCCTGCAAACCTGGTTTCCAGCACCGTCAGCAACATTCGATACAAGGCCGAGGAAATCAGCAAGGTGGTGGATTTTCATCGCCGGAAGTTTCTCAAGGAACGTCACCGCATCGGGCTGATCACCCATGCCGACGATCTTCTGGTCAATGACCTGTCGTTGCGGTTCAAGGAGCATCGTTTCATCGTGCTCGACTCTCTCGAAAAGCTTCGCAGCCACGAGGAGCCTCTGGACCTGGTCATTCTGACCCGGGACCCGCGCGAGATTCTGGTCATGGAGAGATTTTTGGGGCAGGCAAGCGGCGCACTCCCCAAGGCCCGCTCGGAGAGGTACGTCCGCTATCTCCTGGGAAAGATCTATCGAGCGCTGAAGCCGGACGGCGAGATCTACATCATTGCGAACCACTATGCCCAGAAGACGAACCAGACCATCAATGTCACATTCAAGACCAAGGAGGAGAAGAAAAAGTTCCTGCTCTTTACGCACATTTTCCGCACCCGGCGAAAATACCACATCCACAATCGCTCAGAGCGAATTCATGTGTTCGACTTTCAAAAGTATCTTCGGGGCGTCTACGTAGAAAAGGAAGTCATCGATGATCTGCTGGACAATCGGGACCTGGAGGATATGACGGTGGAGGAGGTGGCCTCACTCCCCTATCTGAATTATCCACTGGACGCAGAGACGAACCACGACCAGGAGAAGGCCTGGGGCCGGTTTCTGTCCATTTTTTTCGACGAGATTTCATTCAAACCGTTTCTTCCAGGCCCCCTCAAGTCCGAGTGGCGCAGGCGCTTTTCATCGGCGGGATTCACACCCCGGTACAAGCTGACCTACCTGGGGCAGAAGAAGCCGCTGGTGACCGATTTCGAAACGATCCAGGCCGAGATCGACCAGTCCCGCCTGGCCGGATGTCCGTTGGAGCTTCTGGCCGACTACCGGGACTCTTTCGAGTACCTGCTATCGACCCTTGGGGTGCTCAATGAGCTCAAGAGCCGCCTCTACTCCGGCCTTCCCGAGGTGTTCATGGCCCGCCTGCGACAGCCCTTCGAGAACCGCCGAAGAAGATACCCGGGGCTCAACGACGTCCTTCGACTCATGTCCAGGACCAAGACCCTGGAGCGTATTCGTTCCTACCTGAACCCGGACGGGATCGACGGGCCCGAGACTCCCATCCTGGAAAACCTGGACATTCTACCCTTCTTCGGCTTGAGCGAAGGGGAGCTTCGAGAGATCTACCTCATCGTCGTAGGGCACACGACCATGGGCCGGGTTCTTTCGGGGAAGATGAATGAAAAGACCCTGAAGCCGTTGTCCGATCTGGCCAGGAAGGAGGAGCAGGGCAGGGCGTTGAATCTCCTGCGCTATTGCCGGCTCATGACCATGGCGGAGACTATGGGGTCCCGAAGGGGTGAGTTGAGACCGGAGCAGCTGGCGGATCTGTTTGATCTCTACGAATCTCTCGTCCGCGTGGTAACGAATCGCGATCTGGACTGGGATCGGCTGCTGGATGAGAAAATCAGCCAGATGGGCGGCATTCACAACATGATCATCAGGAAGGTCTTGAAGCTCATGGACCTTCTGGATCATTTCGAGTTTCTGGACAGCTGGACCGAGCTGCGGACCAAGGGTGAGATGGAAAAGGAGAGCCTCGCAGACTACGACCCGGAGAAGCTGGCGAAGATCGAGAACATCCTCCGGCTCATTCGGACGATAGAGGAGTTCGAGGAGCGGTTTCTCAAAGACGACCCCCTGGAGCTGCCCATTTTCTATCGCAAGTTCCTGAACGTGGAGTTTCACGGCACCGGCCATATCTTCGAGCGTATGGACAGCCGGCTGGCCTTCATTCTTCTGTGGATTGCGGTCAATGTTTCGCGAGGAGAGATCATCAACTTCAACCCCATTCTGGGGGACACGCCGCCGGGGAAAATGGCGGATCGCGTCAAGCGGGTCGAGGAGGAAGCCGCAGCCATCAACACCTCCTCCCTGGAACTGGAAACCCTGTTCCGGTTCAGCAAGCACCTCTACCAGGGGGGCACGGGCTTTGTCATCGGGACGGGCTTCCAGCTTCGAATCGATCCGGAGATTCAATCCCTGGACATCGCCTGCATGGATCTGGACGCGGTTATCGACCAATTGGACCGTCTCGTCCAATCTTTTGCAGGCAGGAGTATTGCAGAGATTTCCTCAGAAACCCTGGAGGAAGTGGACGGGTTGTTCGGCAAGCTGGAGTCCTTCTATCAGAACCATTCGGATCTCCTGAGCTTCCAGCAGGAGCACGTGGAGGATTTCCGGCTTCCTTTACGCCAGCGGTTGTGGTTCGAAAAGGTTACCGAGGTGAGGGCCCGGCTTTGCAATGCCCTGCAGTCCGTTCTGTTTCGAGTGGAGAACCTCTACACGGACATCCACGCGCTGTTTCTTCACGCGCGGTCTCTTTTCCGCTTTTTTCTTCCGGAGCTGGCAGGGTTGGAAAACCTGGACCTGGCCGGGAATGTTTATCTCAGCTCCTCCCCTATTGAATACGTCCTTCGCAACATCCACAAGGTGCAGGCCCTGGTTCGCAGGGATCGCCAGGAGTTTCAGGACACCCGCTTGCTGCACAAGTTGGCCCAGCGCGAGTTCGGCCCCATGACCGCGGGCACCATAGGGGTCAGCGATGAACAAATCCAAGCGCTGGAAACCCTGGTGGACCAGCTGAGGGGAAACCCGCCTTTGTTCGATGCATTGATCAAATCCTTTGTGTTTCAGGATCTCGGGCGCGTGCCGGAGCTCCGGATGCGCTACGCAGGCCGGGTTCACCCTGTGGACCACGCCGTATCCGGGGCCCGGTTTTTGGAGGAGGAGCGCATTCCGGAGCGTTTCGGGATGGATGAGGAGGCCCGGTCCTATCTGATCGTTCTGGTCCGCTACCACGACTTCATGCATCACATTCTGCGGGGAGAGTTCGATTACCGGGCGTTGCGGGAAGTGATCGCATTCAACGATCGGGCCCTGTTTGATGCGTTTTTCCTCAACAGCTTCGTCATGCTCTCATCCCTGCGAGAAGACCTGATCCTGGAGGATTTGGCCGGAGAGCTTTTTCGAGTGCGGGCGATGTGCCATCGAATCATGGACGGGGCTGTGGGTTTCGACGAGCACGTGGATGGGATGTTGCTTCGGGGCGGCAGGATGTCCCGGGCCCTGGAGGCTTATCAGGAGGAGGGGCTGCCGGAGAGCCTCACACCGAATGAATATCTGGAGGACTGGGAAGAGGGTGGCGAAAGCGTTGACGAGGACCGGGAGGCCGCTCGAAAGGTGGCATCGCTGGAGCGCATCTTCAGGCTTCGCGGGATCAAGATCGTGCAGTTCCCGGATCTCGTAAAATTTATCATGAAGGTTCCGATGCGCTATATCTACAAAAAAAGGGGCCTTTCCGGGATCGGCTACCCGACCTTCGAGCGAGAACTCTACGAAGCCTATCGCATGCATCGGACCTTGTTGAACCTGCCCGAAGACCTGCGTCATTTTATCCTGGATCAATTGACCGGGGATCGTGTTCGGCTCTTCGGCTTCGAAAACGTGAGCCGGTACCTGAGCTATCAGAATCAGGTCAAACTTCTGCTCACAGCCCTGATGGGCTCGGCCCGTTTCGAGGAGCAGGCCGAAGATCCGGTTTCCCTGAGTTTCCTGGAGCTCATCCCCAGTATCGGGAGGCGATACGAAGCCCTGAACGACTTCTTGAACGGTGTGGAGGCCGAAGCGCTGTGGGAAGACCCGCGGCACTTGGACGGTTTTCTGGATGCGGAAACAGGAGTCGTTCTGCGTCGCGATGAGCACGCCCGGGTGCTGGTATTGGATTTCGTGGATCGCGTGAACATAGAGAAGAAGGTTTCTTACATGGCGTCCATCACCAATCTGGATCAGCTCAAGAACTACTTCCATTCCTCCCTCCAGTCCCTGCGCAAGATCCCGTTTTACACGGACGACTATGAGCTTTATCTGGAGCGGGCCTTTGAGCACCGCCTGGAGGAGATCACGGACCTGATACTTGCCCAGGCCAAGAAACAGATGGAACTTCCGGACGATTTCACGGAGATCCACGGTCTCTACACGGACCTTACGGAGCGGTCCCTGGACATAGGGTTCACCGAAGAACAGCGCAGCAAGTTGCGCGACCTTTATGAATTGCGAAAAGACGATCTTAAGCGACTGAAGCTGGGGGAGATTGATCGGCTGCTGGAGAGCATACAGGACACCCAGGAGCTGCGGGATTACTGGGAGAGCGTCAAGTGGTACCTATACAACAACCGCCCCTTTTTGGGAAAAGAATACGAGAACATGATCGCCCGCAAATTCGACAAGGCCATGGGCGACATTTCTTCCACAGGCCGGAACGCAGAGGCTGCATCCTCCGGATGAAAGCCCACCCCGGCTCGTAGAACTTAGTGCCTTACTCATGAGATCCTGTCACAAAAAACAAGAAAATTTGAGGATCG
>CAZQCK010000025.1:0-32238 GCA_964591925.1 uncultured Desulfobacterales bacterium | reverse complement strand
CCTCGCTGATCGACGATGAGATTGGCAAAAAAGACCCTTTCCGGATGGAAACTAGTTCAACGGGCTCAAAAACCGCAACATATATTGAAAACGGCCCGCAAAGTCAATTTTTTTGTCAGCGGAACAAGTAGGTGAGGAGAAGGCCCGCGCACATGGCCAAGAATCCCATCACCCGCAGGTGGGCGTCCGGTATGTCCTGGAGTCGGAGCATCCAGCGCTTCATCCTGCGTGGGAAGGCGAAGTAGGGAATTCCTTCCACCACGAGAATCAGACCAAGGAGACAGAAGAGAAGTTTCATGGCGACAGGCTCGTCCCTTTCTATGGAAATGCAAAAATCATTCTCTCGCAAAGACGCCAAGACGCTAAGAAAAGACCTTCCCGTGAGGCGCTTCGGGAGACTCCAATGTCCGCGGCCGCCATCTTAATCGGGGTGCGCCGCGGGTGTCAACCGGCCAGAGCCTGTTTCACCTGCCGGCGCAGAGCCGGAAGCTCTACCCTGAATTGAGCGATTGTCAGGTCTACATATCCCTTGATCTATGCTTAGAGATCGGATAGCGTTCTTTGTTTACGGCGCGTCTTGGCGCGAAATTCTGACTTTTTGCGAGGCCGTCAAAACTGTTTTTTGGGTGCTTGGCGCGAGGCTGAACGCTTTTCACCCAGGCATGAGGCCGTCACGAACCATGGACCGTTTTTCCAATCAGGTGGAGATCGAGTGTTCTTCCCTGGGTTCCAACTTGAGGCGGATCCGCTCGATTCTGGCCCAAGGTACGGCCTTGACGGCCGTGGTGAAGGCGGACGCTTACGGTCACGGTATGGTCGGCGTGGCAAGGGCCCTGGAGAGGGCCGGGGTGGATCGCCTGGCAGTGGCACATTCCACCGAAGGGCTGCGCCTGCGTGAGGCGGGCGTCGGTTGCCCGATCGTTGTCTTGTGCGGAATCCTCACCCGGAGTGAGGCTGAGGCCGTCGTGGAGCACGAGCTCATCCCCGTCCTTCTTGAGCCGGGAACAGCCGAGGTTCTGGACGATGAGGCGCAAAGACGGGGAAAGCGCGTGCGGGTGCAGTTGAAGATCGACACGGGCATGGGGCGGTTGGGCGTGCCTGCCGAACGAACCGGCGAATTCGTTGATCAGGTTCTGAAACGCCGGGGGCTGGAGCCCGAGGGGCTCGTCTCGCACCTCTCTTCCGCCGACGATTCAGACAGGACATTTACCGAAGACCAGATCCGCCGGTTTCAAACAGCCCTGGAAGCCGCCCGGGAGCGGGGCATGGATACTCGGGCCAGCAGCCTGGCCAACAGCGCGGGGACGCTCGAGTACCCCGAGGCCCATTTGGAAATGGTCCGTCCGGGAATCATTCTCTACGGAGGGTCCCCATCACCCGATCTGAGGCCTCGCATAGCGTTGAAACCGGTGATGACCATGAGGGGCAGGGTGCTTCAGGTGCGCGATTTACCGAAAGCATTCCCGGTCGGCTATGCCGGGACCTACACCACGGCCCGCGCCGAGAAGATCGCCGTCTTGTCGGTTGGATACAGCGACGGCCTTCCGCGCTCTCTCTCCAACCGAGGACAGGTGCTCATTCGAGGGAGGCGGGCTCCGATACGGGGCCGGATCTGCATGGACTTGACCCTGGCGGACGTGACCGGTCTTCCGGGTGTTCAACCGGGTGATGAGGCCGTTTTGCTGGGGCGTCAGGGCGATGAGGTGTTGACCGGCGACGAGGTGGCCAGGGCGGCCGGCACTGTTTCCTACGAGATCTATTGCGCTATGGGGCGAAGCCGGGAGAAGACCATTATTCCATGAAAGCAAAGATCGAACGAATTCTGAGACAACAACTGGAATCCTGCTTCCAACAGGGTGAGCTCGTCCGCGCCACAGTGCCGGAGTTCGTCGTGGAGATTCCGAACAACGCCGAGCACGGGCACTTTGCCGCAAACCTTCCCATGGCGCTCGCCGCGTCTCAAAAGAGGCCTCCTCGAGAGATCGCCGCAGTGCTCGTCCAAGGCCTTCTCGAAACGCACTCGTTTCTGGAGAAGGTGGAGATTGCAGGGCCCGGCTTTCTGAACTTCACCGTCAGGGCGGAAGCGTGGAACCGCATACTTGCAGATATCCTTTCTCAGGGGCCTGATTACGGTCGAAGCGACCTGGGAGAGGGAGAACGGATACTGGTGGAGTTCGTGAGCGCCAATCCGACCGGCCCCCTTCACCTGGGTCACGGCCGGGGCGCGGCCTTGGGGGACAGCCTGTGCAGAATCCTGGCCTTCTGCGGTTTCGAGGTGGCACGCGAGTTCTATGTCAACGACGCCGGGCTTCAGGTAAGGCTTCTGGGAGAGTCCATCTACAGCCGGTGGCTGCGGAAAAGGGATCCGGCGGCCCCGTTTCCTGAAGGAGGTTACCAGGGCGGCTATATCGAGACCCTGGCCTTCGAGATCAGCGAGGTCGAGGACCTGGTGGGCTTAGACCCGGAGGAGGCGGTCGAGCGGTGTGCCGAGTTCGGCCGGCGGCGAATGCTGGAAGCGATTAGATTCGACCTGGAGGAGTTCAGGACGGTCTTTGATGTATGGACCTCGGAAAAGGCGTTGGTTTCCTCAGGAGCGCTGGACCAAGTCCTCGAAAGGACCCGGGCCCGGGGGGACCTGTATGAACAGGATGGGGCGTGGTGGATCAAAACCACTTTGTTCGGAGACGACAAGGATCGGGTGATCCGCAAGAGCGACGGGCAGTTCACCTATTTCGCCACTGACATTGCGTATCACCTGGACAAGGCGAAACGTGGTTTTTCGCGGGCCGTCAACATTTGGGGCGCGGATCATCACGGGTACGTCCGGCGGGTCAAGGCCGCCCTGATGGCGAACGGTCTGGACGAGGACTGGCTCTCGGTGCTTCTCATCCAGCTTGTCAAGCTGTGGCGGGGGGGCAAGGAAATCCGGATGTCAAAGCGGGCAGGCACTTATGTGACCTTGCGGGAGCTCATGGACGAGGTGGGGGTGGACGCAACGCGGTTTCTGTTTCTCGTGAAAAACCACGACTCCCCCCTGGATTTCGATCTGGATCTGGCCAGGAAGCAGGACAGCGACAATCCGGTGTATTACGTTCAATACGCCCATGCCCGCATCTGCAGCGTGTTCCGAAAGGCCGCCGAAGAAGGAACAGCCCTTCCTGCAGAGCCGATGACAGTGCTGGATCGGCTGGAGCTCGAGGAAGAGCGTGCCCTGATTCGGTTTCTGGCGCGCTTTCCTTCCTTGCTGCAGGAAGTGTGCGGGAGTCACGGGCCCCATCGCGTTCCCTATTATCTCACGGAGCTTGCTTCGGCCTTTCACAAATATTTCAACCTCGGCACGAAGATTCCAGAGCACAGGATAGTAACGCCCGATGTGTCTCGAACCCAGGCCAGGCTGTGCCTCGTGGAAGGCATTCGGACTGTTCTTCGAAACGGCCTTTCGCTGCTGGGGGTTGGGGCCCCGGAGAGGATGTGAACAGGGGCGTACCTTCAAGGACCGCCCCTCGCCTTTGAGTGCATGGGGGATGAGGAAAGCTCGACAAGACCATGGCCCGAAAACAAAGCCGGGACAAACAGAAAGGGCGAAAACTCCAGGTCGAGCTCAGCTCCGGACGGCTTTTCCTGTGGGGTGGTGGACTGCTGTTTCTGCTGGTGTGGATTTTTGCGCTCGGCATTCTGGTGGGAAGGGGGTTGCTTCCGGGGGATCGGGCTACGGAAGAGTTGAAGGAGCAGATCGGGAAACTGCAGGAGATTATGCGCAGGGATCGCGTCCGGCAGGTCGACCGGAAAGACGAAACGTTGAGCAACCCCAAGCTCGCATTTTACGAAAAACTGGCCACCAAAAAGGATGAGGCACTGGACCGGGAATCGGCGGCCCGGGTGAAAGAGGAGAGAAATCCCTCGCCCCGCCGAGCTCAAAAGCCTGATACGACGGAACGCCGTCTCCAGGAACGGCCTCGATCTGAGCCCGGCCAAAGGGAACCCCCTGCCCCTGCAGCCGATCCTCCTGTGGAGAAACAGGAAGGTTCTACGGTCAAGGCCCGGTTCACGGTCCAGGTGGCCGCCACCACGACCCGAAGCGCCGCGGAAGAGATGATTCGGCGATTGAAACGCAACGGGCATCCAGCCTACTATTACGATGTCGATATAAAGGGGACCACCTATTATCGGGTTCGATGCGGGCGGTTTCTGAGTCGAACGGAAGCCGAGCAGTATGCCGGATTGCTGAAGAAGAAGGAGGGTATCAACGGTTTTGTCTCCAGCCTCGAATAATCCGGTCCTTCGAAAAGCGGTGATTCGTGACGTCAAGCCGATTCACCGTTTGCTCTACCAGTTCGCCGACCAGGGTCTGCTCCTGGCAAGATCCCTGAGCGAGCTCTATGATCACATCCGTGACTTCTATGTGCTCGAAGATGCCGCCCGGGGAGATTGGGTGGTGGGGGCCTGCGCTCTGGGCGTATGTTGGGAAGAGCTGGCTGAAATTCGTTCCCTGGCCGTTGCGGAAGACCGCCGGGGAATGGGATACGGCCGCCGGATCGTCGAGGCCTGCCTCGTGGAGGCGAGGGCCTTGGGTGTTTGCCAAGTGTTCGCATTGACATACGAGGACGCGTTTTTCGAGAGGCTCGGTTTTGCGGAGGTGGAAAAATCGGTCCTTCCCCACAAGGTCTGGGCGGATTGCCTGAAGTGCCCCAAGTTTCCGGATTGTGATGAGACGGCCATGATCCGCAGCCTTTGACCTGAAGTAAGATTTCAAATTTGCAAGATACGGAGAAAAGTGAGAAGAGGACTACGAAGCCGGTCATATTTTCAGGAGGAGCATCATGTTCGGTATAGGCCTGCCGGAGCTGATCATCATCATGGTGATCGCCCTCGTCATCATCGGCCCCAACAAGCTCCCTGACCTGGCCCGCGCATTGGGCAAGGGCATGGCTGAGTTCAAGAAAGCCACGCAGGAGATAAAGGACAGCCTGGACGTGGACCAGGATATTCAGGACATCCGCAACGGCTTGAGCGACACCGTAAGCGGTCTCAACCGCCCTGTGGATGAGCCTGCGGACAAGGTCCCGGACGGGAGTGAAGGTCCGCCTTCTTCTGAAGATGACGCCCAAGCCGGGGCACCCGAAGGCGAGGGAGCATCGGAAGAGGAGTCCTCCCGGTACGATTCCTTCGACCAGGTACTGGAGGAGTACGAGCAGGCGAAGACGCCCCCGGCCGAAGCGCCGCCAACAGAAGAGCCCGCGGACAAAGACGCGCGCCGGGTTTCAGGGGGGGAGGAAGCGGACGAAGGAAACGGAAAAGAAGGGTCGTCCAAGGAGATCGAGTGAATGGAGAATGACGCGAAGCAGCCCTTCATGAGCCACCTGGAGGAACTGAGAAGGCGGCTGGTTATATGCGCGATCAGTGTCGGCGTCGGATTCGTGATCGCCTATTTCTTTGCCGAGGAGCTTTTCCAGGTGCTGATCTTTCCGCTCAAACAGAACATGGAGGAGGGCAAGCAGCTCATCTTTACGAACCTCCCGGAGATGTTCTTCGCCTATCTCAAGACCGCACTGGTGGCGGGAATCCTGGCGTCCGCCCCTCTTCTCTTCTACCAGCTGTACATGTTCGTCGCCCCCGGCCTCTACCGGCACGAACGTAAGCTTGTCATTCCTTTCGTGATAAGTTCCACCATCCTGTTCGTGGGCGGAAGCCTGTTCGGCTACTTCATCGTGTTTCCCTTCGGGTTTCGTTTTTTCCTCGGATTCGCCAGCGATTCCATTCAGGCGCTTCCTTCGGTCAAGGAGTACTTTTCCTTCGCGATCAAACTGCTATTCGCCTTCGGCCTGGTTTTTGAGCTTCCGGTGGTGGCCTTTTTCCTGGGCAGGATGGGCATCCTCACACCCGAGTTCATGAGAAAGAAGCGAAAGTACGCCATCCTGTCGATCTTCGCCATGGGTGCGATACTTACGCCCCCGGACGTGGTGACCCAGTGCATGATGGCGGGACCGCTGATCATCCTGTATGAGATCAGCATCCTAGTGGTGAAGACGGCGAGGAAGAGGAAAAAGAAGAAGGAAGAGGCGGAAGAAGAGTCGTAGCGGGCCTATTGGTGACGGCCCTGGTCCTAGGGCGTGGTCTCCTGATGAGGGCTGTGATCGGAAGAGCGGATGCTGACTCCTTGAACAGCGGGCAGGACAGGCGTCCTGTTCCCTGATGAACCTGCGGTCGATTCATCCTCCGGCCCTTGGGAGACGGGAATGAACCGGTTTCGTTTCACCGTCAGAAGAACAGGGCGTTTCAAGACCTCGCCGCTGGTGTCGAAGCGGATGTTACCCGTGACGCCGTCCATGCCGCCCGCTTTGCAGATTGCCCTGCTCAAGTCTTTCCTCGTCATCACCTTTTTATCCATAAGGACCTTCCTCAGGTAGCGGATGGTGTCGTATCCGTTGGCTGGAAGCAGGTCCGGCGTTTTTCCAAAGGCATTGCGGTACTGCTCGACAAAGGAAGCCGCCGGTTCGGTCTCGTCACCGTGGAAAAAGCCGGAAGGCAGCACAGCTCCCTGAATATAGTCCCCGGCTTGCTCAATCAAACCCTCGGACTGCCAGAGGCTGGTCCCCAGCAGCTGAACGCCTAGAATGCGGTGAAAAGGAAGCTGGGGCACCACCAGGGCCGCCCGTTCGCTGTTGTCCGGGATGAACACGGCCTCGAAATCCACGATCGGCTCGGGTTCGTCATCATCCTCCTCCTTCGTGACCCCGCTTTCGGCCTTAATTTGTTCCAGCATTCGCCTTACCGACGGGGGGCGGGGATGGTACAGCCCCACCATTTTTCGGACCTCGTCCGAAAAGTCCGTCTTGTCGGGGGGATAGGGCTCCACCGCCGTGATCGTACCGCCCAGCTCCTTAACCCGATCCCAGAACAAGTGCATGAAATGACGGCCGTAGGGGTTGTCCGGATAGAGGATGCCGAACCGCCTGAGGCCCAGCTCGTGAAATGAGTAGTCCGCCAGGGCGTCCATCTCCATGGAGGGTGTAAGGAAGTTTCTGAACACCATTTCCCCAATGGCGGGAATGCTTTCCTTTTGGGCAAGGGAGATGATGGGGACACCCAGTTCTTGAGCCCGGCCCGCTGCCGCCTCGGCGACCTTGCTGGAAAGGGGCCCCACAATGGCCATTACCCGCCTTTCCAGAGCCAGATCTTCCACGGCGCGCATCGCCGTTTCCGAGTCTCCCTCCGTGTCCCGAATAATGAGTTCGATCTCAGGCTCGCCCGGAGCGGACAGCCATTGCGCCATCCCCATCTGGATGCCGTTAAGGGCTTCCTGGCCGTAGATGGCAAAAGAACCGCTCAGGGGAAGAAGGCACCCGATACGGCCTCTGCCCACGGAGAGCTCTTCGTCGATGCGTGCCAGGATCTTTCGCCCCTCGAGCCTCCAATGCGGGCTCGATGTGGCGTCGAGCAGGTCCTTGGCCGCCTCCCTGGCCCGGATCAGGTTTCCGCGGTCGGCATGGATGAGTGCGATACGGTGGAGAATGTCGGGAAGATAAGGGTTGGCCTTTCGTTGCTCGGCCATGGCCTCCAGGCGTTCCAGGGAGGCCTGCTCAATAAGGTGGTGGGCCTCATCATCCAGGACCGAGAGTTTCCGGGGAGAGTCCGAGAGAAGCGCCGCAGCCTTAATCCAGTGTGAAAGGGCCTGTACGGGCCGCCCGGCTTCCACCTCGCATCGGCCCAGGAGGCGGCGCACATCACCCTCCTTCGGGTGGCCGGCGTTGCGTTTCAGCCAGGCCTCTCCTCGCGAAAGGCACAAATCAAAGGCTTCCATGCGAAACAGGGTGTTCAGAATGTCGAATTCGACCTGTGGTCGCTCAGGATAGGACGGGAACTCCTCCTGTACCCGTTCAAACGATTCCTCTTCGAGGGCCTCGGCCTTCGGGGTGGGCTTTTCCGGGGGGAGCTTGGGCCGGCAGCCTGCCGATAACAGCAAAAGGGCCATCCCCGCCGCCAGGGCGGGGACAGCCCGAAGAGAAGGCCGGTTCAGCGTAAAGATCACTTCTTCACTTCCTCGTAGTCCGCATCCACCACATCTTCGTCCTCGCCGGAAGAGGCTTCGCCGCCTGCCGCCTCGCCGCCCGATGCGGCCTCTTCCGCACCGCCGCCCTGCTGCTGGGCTGCCTGGGAGTACATGGCTTCGGCCAGCTTATGGGAGGCTTGAGTCAGCTCATCGGTCTTTTGTTTGATATCCGCAGCGTCGTCACTTTCCATGGCCTTCTTGAGATTTTCAATGGCCGTGTTGATACTCCCCTTGGTCTCGGCGTCAAGCTTGTCTCCCACCTCTTCGATGGATTTCTCAGTGGAGTAGATCAGGGAGTCAGCCGTGTTCTTGGCCTCGACCAGTTCTCTGTGCTTCTTGTCCTCCTCGGCGTGTGCTTCTGCGTCCTTTACAAGCTGTTCGACCTCGTCTTCACTCAGACCGCTCGAGGCCGTGATCTTGATGGACTGTTCCTTGCCCGTCCCTTGATCCTTGGCCGACACGTTCACAATGCCGTTGGCGTCTATGTCGAACGTCACCTCGATCTGGGGCATACCCCTGGGCGCAGGCGGAATTCCCACCAGCTGGAATCGGCCCAGAGTCTTGTTGTTTGCGGCCATCTCCCGCTCACCCTGTAGCACGTGGATTTCAACGGCCGGCTGGTTGTCCGCCGCTGTGGAGAAGACCTGGCTCTTTTTGGTGGGGATGGTCGTGTTCTTCTCTATGAGCTTGGTGAACACGCCCCCCAAGGTCTCGATGCCCAGTGAGAGGGGTGTCACATCGAGAAGCAATACGTCCTTGACATCTCCCTGGAGCACGCCGGCCTGGATGGCCGCGCCGATGGCCACGACTTCGTCGGGGTTGACGCCCTTGGTGGGCTCCTTGCCGAAGATTTCCTTTACCTTCTGCTGGACCTTGGGCATGCGGGTCATACCGCCTACGAGAATGACCTCATCGATGTCCGAGGGCTTGATGCCCGAGTCCTTGAGCGCCACCTTGCAAGGCTCGGTGACTTGGTCCACCAGATCGCTCACCAGGGCCTCCATCTTGGAGCGGGTCAGCTTGACGTTCATGTGCTTGGGCCCGCTGGAATCCGCTGTAATAAAGGGCAGATTCACATCGGTTTCCTGGGATCCGGAAAGCTCCATTTTTGCTTTTTCAGCCGCTTCTTTGAGCCGCTGCAGCGCCATCTTGTCGTTTCGAAGATCTATGCCTTGGTCTTTCTTGAACTCGTCGGCCAGATAATCCACAATGCGCAGATCAAAGTCTTCTCCGCCCAGGTGCGTGTCGCCGTGGGTGGACTTGACCTCGAAGACCCCGTCGCCGATTTCCAGAATGGAGATGTCAAAGGTGCCGCCGCCGAAGTCGAACACGGCGATCTTCTTGTCACCCTTTTTGTCGAGGCCGTAAGCCAGGGAGGCCGCGGTGGGCTCATTGATGATGCGCTCCACTTTGAGTCCGGCGATCTTACCGGCGTCCTTGGTGGCCTGGCGCTGGCTGTCGTTGAAGTAAGCCGGGACCGTGATTACCGCCTCTGTAACCTCTTCGCCCAGATAGTCCTCTGCGGTCTGTTTCATCTTTTGAAGGATCATGGAGGATATCTCAGCGGGGCTATGGCTCTTGCCGCGGACTTCAATGTGGGCGTCCCCGTTATCTGCCTTGACGAGTTTGTAGGGTACGATTTTGATGTCGCGCTGGACCTCGTTGGACTCGAATTTTCGCCCAATGAGCCGCTTGACTGCGAACACCGTGTTGTCCGGATTGGTAATGGCCTGGCGTTTTGCGATCTGTCCGACAAGCCGTTCCCCCTTTTCATTGAACGCCACCATGGAAGGTGTGGTCCGGCTGCCTTCCGCATTGGCGATCACCACGGGATCCCCTCCCTCCATTATGGCCACACATGAGTTGGTTGTCCCGAGATCAATTCCGATTGTCTTGCCCATCGTTGTCCTCCTCTTGTCCTATCTGAAGTTTATACATTTTATGATTCAAAGGCTTCTTCGGAGGGAAGGCCTTCCCCTTCGTCCGATCCTCCCTGGTTGACCACTACCAATGCTGGGCGGATCAGGCGACCATTCATTAAATACCCCTTTTGAAGCTCATGGAGAATAGCGCCCTTGGACCTGTTCGGATCTTCCTGAACGGAGATCGCCTCGTGATAACCGGGATCGAAGCCTTCCCCTTCGGTTTTGACCTCCTCGACGCCGGCTCGGCCAAGAACCTCTCGAAGACCCTTGAGTGTCAGCTCCACTCCCTCTTTCAAGGCTGCCAGGGCGTTTTCCTCGGCCGTGTGACTGAGGGCCGTCTCCAGGTTGTCCATCACCGGCAGGATTTCCTTGACGAGCTTTTCGTTGGCAAAGCGCTGCCAGTCCTTCTTCTCCTTCCGGTGGCGCTTTTTCATGTTTTCCATCTCCGCCTGGGAACGGAGATAGAGCTCGTAATTTTCGTCCCTGCTCTGCTGAAGCGACTGAATCCTTTCGATCAGTCCCTCCCTGGAGAGTTCTTCCAGCGGCTGATCCTCGTCCTGCCGGGAGGCTTCCGGAGCACTTTGCGCACCTTGCTCCTCGTCGCCGGCGTGCTCTTCGGTCCTGCTTCCGTTTTTGATGTCCTCTTCATCCATATGCAATCGTCTCGAAATCGTTCGATTAAGGTACGGATCCAAACCGGCCGGGAGATGCAATCCTTTTACTGTGTTCACCCGGCACCCAATCGCAAGTTACGTTAAGCATCGGGTAAGTCTTTGTCAACCGGAGGGCATTTGAGATTTTTCAGGTGCGTGGGGCCTTTGGAGGGTTCAGGCGGGGCGAGGGGCGGAGGCCATGATGCGGCCCAATTCCTCGAGGAGTTCCGGTGCATAAGCCCGGGTCATTCGGCGGGTTTCCTCGTCGTCCTGCCCTGTGGGCTTGATGAACAGGCCGTCGCATCCGGCTCGAAACATGGCCACTGCGTCGCTGATGAGAGACTTTCGAGTGTAGAAAACAGCCGGCACACCGGGATATCGTTTGCTGGCGAGTGCGAGGTTCGTGAGACCGTACTTTCTGTTCTGCCCCACCCCGGCACAGGCGGATTCGAACAGTTCGCGCCATCCATCCACTATGCGAAACAGCCGCTTGAGATACTCGTTGTTGCGGTCGCCGGGGAAGGTGTCAAGACCTCGAAACACGGAGTCGAGGTCCGGGATCGAGGCGGCGGTCTTTTTCAGGGCCTCCTTGGGCGTGATCACCGGCTCGTGAACCTCGGGGTCCTGTCCCCACAGGTCGAGGAGAAACAAGGCCGGTTTCTGCGAACTCAGTCGTTGCTCGGCCTCTTCGAAGGTGTAAGCCTGAACAAAGGTGACCCCCTCCGCCTGGGGCGCAATCTCATCACGGACCATGTCGTGCTCGAAGCCTGAGTCATCAATGAAGCAAATGATGGGATTCATGCCTCAATCCAGGTCTTGCCCGGTCAGCTTATTCAGGGCCTCCAGGTACTTATCCCGGGTTTTTCGGACAATGTTCTCCGGGAGCCTGGGCGGCGGGGGAGTCTTGGGCCAGTCCAGGCCGTTGAGATAGTCCCGCAGGAACTGCTTGTCGAAGCTCTTCTGTGGACCTCCGGGCCGGTACTCTTCCAGAGGCCAGAACCGGGAGGAATCAGGCGTGAGGACCTCGTCGATGAGGATGATGCGTTCTCCCAGGCGTCCGAACTCGAACTTCGTGTCCGCGATGATAATGCCCTTTTCCGCTGCGTAGTCGCGGCCGAAGGCATAGATCTTCAAGCTCAGGTCCCGGACCGCCTCAGCGGTTTCCCTCCCCAGTGCGTCGGCCGCTTTGTCAAAGGAGATGTTTTCATCATGGGTGCCGGACTCCGCCTTGGTCGAGGGAGTAAAGATCGGTTCGGGAAGCTTGTCGGATTCCCGGAGACCGGGGGGCAGAGGCAGGTCGCAGATCGTTCCTTTTTCCTGATATTCCTTCCACCCGGATCCCGAGATGTAGCCTCGTACGATGCACTCCACAGGAAGGGGATCGGTCTTTCGCACTAGCATGCTCCGGCCCTTCAGGGCTTCCTGATACTTAAGGCACGGTTGCGGGTACTCATCCGGGTTTGTGGACAGCACGTGGTTTTCCACAACCGACTCGAGCTGCTTAAACCAAAAGGTGGAGATCATGGTCAGAATGCGTCCCTTGTCCGGGATCGGATCGTCCATGACTACATCGAAGGCGGACATGCGGTCGCTGGCCACGATGAGCAGCTTTTCGTTCAGATCGTATACATCCCGGACCTTGCCGCGTTTGAGCAGTTCGAGGTCCTTGAAATCGGATTGCAATAAAACGCGCTCTGTCATTTTGGTAACCCTTTCGAAATCTCTCCCGGACCATGTTGGTTGCCCGCTCATTCAGCCTTGAGATTTCTCATGGGGCCGGAAAAAAGTCAAGTCCGGCTTTTCCATTGAAAGCCGAAAGGAAATCACCTATTAATGACGGCGTTGGGGCTTGTCCGGGATGAAATGCAGAGGGTGAACCCTGCAGGAGTGCTGAACCCATGTTGATTTCCAAGGAAAACCGCCGGCTCCGAGACACCATCCTGGGATTCGAGAGGCGTATCGAAGAGATGCACCTGGAATTCCAGAAATACCGGAGGGGGGACGCCGGCAAAATGCCGGAATGGGAGCGGCTCGAGGGCGAGATTCTGGCGTTTTCCCGCAGAAAGGTCTTCGATCTGGAGCTGAGGAACCATCTGGATCGCGTGATGCACAAGTTTCAGAACAGAAAGAAGATTTGGCTGCGGTGGGCCGAGGAATATCAGCAAACGCCGAGCGGTCTTCCGTGACGGGGTTGCGCTAAGGGCCCCCACAGCGCCTGCATATGGCTCAGGATTCCTTGAGCCTTTCCAGATACTCGCGGTAGAATTCCAGGACCCGATTTCTGAACCGGACGGTCTCTGTGTAGGGGGGAATGCCGTTGTATTGGCGCACCCGGTGCGGTCCTGCATTGTAAGAGGCCAGAGCCAGGCTGATGTCGCCTTTCTGCCGGCGTAGAAGCTCACTGAAATATCTCAGCCCGTACTCCACGGCCTTTTCCGGCTGAAGCCTCGGGTCGGTGGGATGCAGGCGAAGTTCGTCCTTGTACCTGGCAAAGAGCTTACCCTTCTTTCTCCTCAACTGAAGCGATTTCTGCATCCGTTCCCGCGCCTTGGTCGCCATCTGCAGCTCGTTTTCCGGGGTGATGGAAAACAGCGCGTCCATGGCTTCCCGTTTCGCCTCGCGTTCTTCTCTCTGAAGGGAGAACGCCTGCTCGAAGTAGTCAGGATGGTATATGTTCTCCATTCCCATGTCCTTGCCCGTCACGGGCATGATCTGGGTAAGGCCCGCAGCCCCCATGTGGGAGATGGCCTGGGGATCGAATTGGGACTCCCGCCGGATCAGGGCGAGAAAGAGGAGGGGATCCATGGAGCCGATTTCGTCCGGCTTGAACCGGCAGAGCGAGCTTTCGATCAGGGCTGCTACGTTCGCAGCCCCGGCACCCACCGTCTGTGTCCAGCCCGGGGGAAGACTCGATACCCGCTCCGGCTCGAGGCGATCCAGGTCATATCGGTTCACAACCTCTTGTGGGGCCTGGTCCACGAACTCCTGAAACACGGCGTTTACAAAGCGGACGTTTTCCGTGGTAAGGCAAGAGGGGCTCCGAGTGCCCTGGCATACGTTCACGAAACACCCCAGGGCGTCCCTCAGGCGGTAACCGGTCTTCTCCAGATTGTTTTCCAGAAGCCGGGCCATGAGGTCCGAGCACCGGTCCCGCTGGAGTCGCTCATCGGTTTGCGGGTCCAGGGACCGGGCATAGTCGCGCAGCAGGGCATTGGCCTTCAGTGTCTTTTCCTTGTACCGAAGCATGGCTGCTGCGATCGTTCGTGCGTATTGGCCCGGCTGCGGCTCTTTTCGCTCTGTGGCCATGGCCCGCCGGGCCCGCTCGAGTTCCTTTTCCGCCTCCTTGTGCAGCTCCTTGGCCCTTGCATAATCATTCCCCATGGACACTTTCAGGCCCAGTTTCCGGGCCGCCTCGGGGCGGATTCGAAGAATGCCCTCTTCGCCCCGATACGATTCGTCCTCCAGGCTTTGTTGTCGAAGGGCGAGGTTCCGGGAAGCGATGATGTCCACCAGCATCTCGGGAACCGATGCCGCTCTTGCCGCTGAAGGGTGGGTCCACAAGGTGAGGACAAGGGCGGCGGCCAGGATCGGTACAAGTGGAATGCCGAAGACCCGGCTGGACCAGCCGGGTCTTCGAGTCGGAAACGATGAGACTCTCGACAGAATGCGCATCGTGTCAAGGTTCCTTTCTGTCCCCTATGAAAGGGCTGAATCTCAGCCCATTTCCTTCAGGATTTCGTCGATTTGATCAAGGGTGAGCAATCCCTGGTCCATGAGAATCATGCCGAGGAGCCGGTGACTCGCGGAGTTCAGGTTTTCTTCCACCTGTAATTTAAGTGCCGCAACGAGTTGCTCAGCGGTTATGAACCCCCGCTCCACTGCAAT
Organism: uncultured Desulfobacterales bacterium; assembly: GCA_964591925.1. Taxonomy (GTDB): domain Bacteria; phylum Desulfobacterota; class DSM-4660; order Desulfatiglandales; family HGW-15; genus JAIPEI01. The sequence continues at coordinate 17,725 of CAZQCK010000025.1, read as the reverse complement.
GACTCCGAATCGAATACCGCGGCTCTTTTGTTCCACGTCTTCCTCCGGAAAGCGATTACTCCCTGAATTGAGCGTTTCAAATTGCAGCCTGTCGAAAAACATTTAATATATCAAAGCCTTACCATTCAAAGAGGCCGGTTTGGGCGTCACTTTTTGCATGAATGCGCTTCTTCCTGGAAAAAGCTGCAATTTAAAACCCTTCGGGATTGCCGATTTTACCGAATCTGCGGCGTCATCAGGCGCTTCGCATACCTGAGTATAGCGAAGCACCTTCTTCCTTGCATCTTCGGCAAACTCGACAATCGCTCAATTCAGGTACTCCATATCGGCGCTTATATTACAAGGGAACATGGAGCCTGTCCACCCTGGATAACGCTCTGGACGAGCGTCCGTGTTTGGAGCCGGTTGCATGACATACAACGGCCCGTTCGGGGATCATGCGGCCATTTTGCAGGATCTCTCACAAGACGGGCGGCACTACGGATTTTTTACCTGACACTAAGTGGTGTCTATTATCTTTTTTATAGCTCATATTATGCCTCAAAAATGTTTTATGAGGGAATAAAAGCCATACAAACAAGCCCTGCTTGACAAAAGGAAAGGCAACCTTATTTTGATTCGTAGGAACCGGCCATGAACGGAATTCGATCGTGGTTCAGGTATAAGGAGGTAGAAAGCCATGCGTTTCGACAAATTCACGCTGAAATCACAGGAGGCCTTGCAGGAGTCCCAGCAGTTGGCCGAGCGATTCGGGCATCAGCAGATAGAACCGGAGCATCTGGGAAGGGTGGCACTGGCCCAGGATGACGGAGTGATCCCGCCCATACTGGAAAAAATCGGAGCGAATAAAAATCAGCTCCTTCAGGCGTTCGATCAGGCCCTCCAGAAGCTCCCCAGCGTGTCAGGAGGCGGTGCCGGGCAATCATACCTGTCACAGAGGGCAAAGTCTGTTCTGGATACGGCCTTCAAGGAGGCCGAGCACCTGAAGGACGAATATGTGAGCCTGGAGCATGTTCTGCTGGCCATCGCCCAGGATCAGGAGGGTGAAGCCGCCCGCATCCTTTCGCGTGCAGGTGTCACTCGGGACACGGTCCTTCAGGCCATGAAGGATGTTCGAGGAGGCCAGCGGATCACGGATCCCAATCCCGAGGACAAGTATCAGGCCCTGGAACGATACGCAAAGGACCTGACCGATATGGCCTCCAAGGAGAAGCTGGACCCAGTGATCGGGCGGGACGATGAGATCCGCCGTGTCATTCAGGTCCTCTCTCGAAGGACCAAGAACAATCCGGTGCTCATAGGCGAACCCGGGGTGGGAAAGACCGCCATCGTGGAGGGGTTGGCCCAGCGTATCGTTCGCGGAGACGTCCCCGAGACCTTGAAGGAAAAGAGAGTGATCGCCCTGGACATGGGCTCGCTCGTCGCAGGGGCCAAGTATCGGGGCGAGTTCGAGGATCGGCTGAAGGCAGTGCTCAAGGAGGTCACCGACGCCGAGGGGCGGATCATCCTGTTCATCGATGAGCTGCACACCATGGTGGGAGCGGGTGCGGCCGAAGGTTCGGTGGACGCCTCCAACATGCTCAAGCCGGCCCTGGCACGGGGTGATCTGCGCTGCGTGGGCGCCACCACCATCAAGGAGTACCGCAAGCACATCGAGAAGGACGCGGCCCTGGAGCGCCGGTTTCAGCCGGTGATGACCGAGGAGCCCACGGTGGAGGACACCATCTCCATTCTGCGGGGTCTCAAGGAGAAGTACGAGGTGCACCACGGGGTGAGGATTCAGGACTCGGCCCTGGTGGCTGCGGCGACCCTCAGTCACCGCTACATAACGGACCGCTTTCTGCCGGACAAGGCGATCGACCTCATAGATGAGGCCACATCCAGGCTGCGCATCGAGATCGACAGCATGCCCGCGGAGATCGATCATGTTCAGCGCAAGATCACCCAGCTCGAGATCGAGAAGGAGGCCTTGAAAAAGGAGAAGGACAAGGCCTCCAAGGAACGGCTCGAAAAGCTGGAGCAGGAGCTGAAGGAGCTGCGCCACGAGACCGACGAGATGAACGCCCACTGGCAGAAAGAAAAGGGCGCCATCATGCGGATTCGGGAGATCAAGGAGAAGCTGGAGTCCACCCGCGCCGATGCCCAGATGGCCGAGCGCCAGGGGGATCTTTCCCGGGCCGCCGAGCTCAAGTACGGCACCATGATCGAGCTGGAGAAGCAGCTGGAGGATGAGAACCAACGGCTCGTCGAGCTTCAGAGCGAATCCAAGATGCTCAAGGAGGAGGTGGACTCAGAGGACATCGCCGAGACCGTGGCCAAGTGGACCGGCATTCCCGTGGCCCGCCTCATGGAGGGGGAACGGGAAAAGCTCCTCAAGATGGAGGACCGCCTTTCTCAGCGGGTGGTGGGCCAGCAACAGGGCATTGCCGCGGTTTCCAACGCTGTCCGTCGAGCCCGTTCCGGGCTCCAGGATCCCAACCGCCCGGTGGGTTCCTTCATCTTCATGGGACCCACGGGTGTGGGCAAGACCGAGCTGGCCAGGGCCCTGGCCCAGTTCCTTTTCGACGACGAGCAGTTCATGATTCGCATCGACATGTCCGAATACATGGAGCGCCACTCCGTGGCTCGCTTGATCGGGGCGCCTCCGGGCTATGTGGGATACGAGGAAGGCGGCTACCTAACCGAGGCGGTTCGCCGGCACCCCTACTCCGTGGTCCTCTTCGACGAGATTGAAAAGGCACACCCGGACGTCTTCAACGCGCTGCTCCAGATCCTGGACGACGGCCGCATGACCGACGGCAAAGGTCGCACCGTGGACTTCAAGAACACGGTTCTGATCATGACCTCCAACGTGGGAAGCCAGTGGATCCAGGAGATGGGCGAGCGGGACAAGGACGAGGTGGAAAAGCGCGTCATGGACGCCCTTCGAAGCACCTTTCGCCCGGAGTTTCTAAACCGGATCGATGACATCATCATCTTCAACGCCCTGGGAACCGAGGAGATCAAGAAGATCGTCGACATCCAGGTGTCCCGGCTGGAGAGGCGGCTGTCCGACAGCAAGATCACCCTTTCCCTTACGGATGAGGCCAAGGAGTTCATGGCGAGGACGGGTTTTGATCCGGCCTTCGGGGCGAGGCCTCTCAAACGCACCATTCAGCACTTGATCGAGGACCCCCTGGCCATGAGGATTCTGGAAGGCGAGGTGCGGGAAGGAGACAATGTCATTGTGGATGTGGAAGGAGACGGGATCGTCTTCAGATAGCGCCCGCTCGGCACCAGGCCCGCGCGGGCTCGAACGTTTCTTCATACCTTGTTGACAAGGCTTCCGATCATGAAACAGGGAGCCGCGCACCCAAAGGGCGCGGCTCCCCTTTCAAACGGACCGTACCGGTCCGTGGCTCAAACCCCTCATGATCCGCGCTTGTAGCCGACGGACACCTTGTCCCCTTCGACGATGACCGGCACCTTGCGCTTGCCCTTGGACAGAACCAGCATCTCCTCCAGGCTTTTCGGATCTTTCTTCACATCGATATACTCGTGATTCGAATAGGCCTCACGGGCCCGGTCGGTGTGGGGTCACCCCGCCTTGCCGTAAATGCGGATACGATCACTCATAATTTTCCTCCTTTCCCATGGTGATTCAGGTTTGACGAAATCGTAAAAACTGTATTCTCTCGCAAAGACGCCAAGACGCCAAGAAAAGACCTTTTAATATCAATCAGTTCACTTTGCGGTCTTTGCGACTTGGCGAGATATTTGATTTTTTGTGAAGTCATCAGGTTTGTTAATGCTCTCTTGATTTCCTGAGACAGGATTATAATCCTGTCCGCTCAATTCAGGATCAGCGGTCGAGCCGGTTGAGCAGGCGTTTCAACCGCGAGGAGGTTCGAAAGGTAATCGAGCGGCGGGGGTTGATAATGATGGGTTGCCCGGTTTGCGGGTTGCGCCCTCTACGCGCCCACTTGAACTTGGATCGAAAGGCCCCGAACCCGTATATGCGGACATCCTCTCCCCGTTCCAGTGCCTGTTTGACGACTTCAAGGGTTGAATTTACAAGCTCGGTTGCGCGCTTTTGGGACAGCGGTATATAATCGAATTCCGGGAACAAAAACTGCTGACCTTTACGCCTTCTTCGGGACTTGATGCGGACATTTTCGATCACGCCGTTCACAAGGTGCTTTCTGGTGAGGGTCATGGCCTTGTCTCCCGGAACGAATGGACCGATGATGCAAAAAAGGTAAGTGTGCGGAAACATTCGCACAGAAGGAGTGATTTGTCAACGAATACCCCCATTTGCTTGCAACCATCAACTGTATTGTCCAGCCGGCTGTGAGTATGCGACCTGCTTTTCATCCAAGATTGATTCATGGTGCGTACGGTGATCCCGGGCTGTTCGTTCCCTTCCACTTCGAGCGACGGGCCTTACTGTTCGACCTGGGCGATTCGGCTCCGCTCACCTCGCGGGAGATCCTCTCGGTGACCCATGCCTTTGTCTCCCATGCCCATATGGACCACTTTATCGGTTTCGACACCCTTCTGCGCTTGTTCCTGGGGCGGGAACGTACGCTTCATCTTTACGGGCCGCAAGGGTTCTTCGAGCGCGTAGAGGGAAAACTCGCCGGCTACACCTGGAACCTCGTGCAGGAGTATGAAAACGAGCTTCGGCTTCGGGTGACCGAGGTTCGTCCCGAGTCCCTGAGCACACGGACCTACGTTTCCAGAAGCCGGTTCCGGCCGTCGGGGGAAGATGGCGGGAGGGTCTTTGAGGGCAGGCTGCTGGAGGAGCCGCGGTTTCACGTGGATGCGGCGATTCTGGACCACCGTATTCCCTGCCTTGCCTTTGCCTTGGTGGAGCGGTTCCATGTGAACATTGATAAGGCGGCCCTTCACGACCTCGATCTGCCTGTTGGGCCGTGGATCGACCGGTTCAAAGCGGCCCTGTACGAAGGCCGGGACCCGGAGAGCCCCTTCGAGGTCACCTGGGACGAGGGGGGAGGAGCCACAGGGGCCAAACAGTTCGATCTGGGAGCACTGACCGGAAAGATCGCCCGCATATCTTCAGGAAAGCGCATCGCCTACGTGACCGACGCTGCTGCGACGACGGAGAATCGGAAGCGAATCGTGGCCTTGGCCAAGGATGCGGACCACTTGTTCATCGAGGCGGCGTTCTTGTCGAAGGATGAAGGCCCGGCTCGAGAAAAGTCTCACCTGACCGCCGCTCAGGCCGGTGCCCTGGCGGGCCGGGCGGGTGTCCGGAACTTCTCTCTGTTTCACTTCTCCCCCCGGTACCGGGGAAGAGAAAGGGAGTTTCAGGATGAGGCCTCCAGGGCTTATCGGGAAGAGTGCGGGGAGGCGGCCTCGATTTCCGATGCAATGACCTCCACCATGGCGCGGTGAATCGAGGGGTTGGCGGCGACTATGCTTTTGTCGCCCGGCCGATAAGGATCCCCGTCGAACGTGGACACGATTCCTCCGGCCTCCCGGACCAGCAAGACGCCCGCGGCCGTGTCCCAGGGGCGAAGTTTTTCTTCCCAGAATCCGTCCGCCCTTCCGGCGGCCACGTAGCAGAGGTCAAGGGCTGCGGACCCTGGCCTTCGCAGTCCCTGGGAACGGAGGATGAGTGCTCGAAAGAGGCGCAGGACCTGGTCCGGCTCGTCGCGTATGTCATAGGGAAATCCGGTGCACAGTAGTGCATCGTTCAAGTCCTGAATGGGGGAAACCGACAGGGTAACCCCGTTTAGAGAGGCCCCTTCTCCCTGAACCGCTTCGAAACGCTCCCCCGCGACGGGGTCTGCGATCACGCCCAGGACAAGGTCCTCTTCCGCCTGCAGTGCAATGGACACGGTCCAGCAGGGGAACCGGTGGGCGAAGTTCACGGTTCCATCCAGTGGGTCCACGATCCAGGTTCGTCCGGAGGTTCCGGCGCTGGCTGAGGACTCCTCGGAAAGTATGCCGTCTTCAGGAAAACGCCGGCCGAGGAGTTCGAAAACAGCCTCCTCTGAGCGGAGGTCCGCTTCGGTGACCAGGTCGATGACCCCCTTTTTTTCGATGGGGTTTGACCGGTTTGACATGCGCAAAAGGATGTCCCCGGCAATGCGTGCGGCATCCCGGGCCGTTTCGAGTTCATCGCGCCACATGGTGTTTTTCCGTTCTCTTCAATAGTGCTTGACACCTCTTAAAAGGCCTGATAATAAAACACGTTTTATTTTCTTAATCTCCTTGCTTCGTCCGCTTGATCCGCACGGGGTCTACAGGAGGCGGAGCCTGAACTTTCCCGAAAGGGAAATCGCCCGAAGGGAGACCATCCATGAGGTATTACGAAACCATCTACATCGTCAACCCCGATCTGAGCGAGGAGGACTACCAAGCAACACTCGCTAAGTCCAACGAGGTCATTGAAAAGCAGAAGGGGGTCGTTGTCAAGGTCCGGGAGTGGGGAAAGCAGAGACTGGCCTACCCCATCAAGAAGAAGGAGAAGGGCTCCTACATCGTGGTCAACTACTGCGGTGACGGCGGCGCGAGCGCGGAGCTCGAACGGATCCTCAAGCTGGACGACCGTGTCCTCAAGTCCATGACCGTCAAGCTGGAGGACCGGGTGGACCCCGAGGAACTGCTGCAAAAGGAAAAGGAAGTGCAAGAGAAGCGCACTCCTTCCAGCGAAGACACGTCGGGCCAAGCGCAGGACGCTGAAACCGGGAACACCGAATCGACAGAGGGGGAATCCAATGGCTAGAACAGGTTTTCGGGGGCGCCGGCCGTCCTTTCATCGCCGGAAGGTCTGCCGCTTTTGTGCGGACAGCAGCCTGGCCATCGATTACAAGGATTCGAAGACCCTGAGGTATTTCACCACTGAGCGGGGGAAAATCATTCCCCGCCGCATTTCCGGAAATTGCGCCAAGCACCAGCGGATGCTGACGGTGGCGATCAAGCGGGCGAGGAACATTGCCTTGCTTCCGTTCACGACGTCGACCGTGCGTTAACGATCGCCTGGTGGCCTCAGGACGAGAAACCCGGCGGATGGGGTTTTTTCAGGGCACCGCGTCCTCTTGTTTTTTAGGGAAAGCCTGCTCGAGGAATCCATGAAACCGGCGGATGCGCTTGGATGTGCCGGGGTTACCCTGCTCCTCCTGTTTTTGTCCCAGTTCATTCCGGTGGCGGGGCTCGTACCGGGGCTCCTGATTCCACAGCCTTTTATCCTGTACTCTGTCAAGCTGGGACGTGTGGAAGGGGCCAAGGCGGCCGGGGCCGCCTTTCTGATCGCCTTCGCGACGGCGTATCTTGTGGGGATTCCCCGGGTTATGTTTCTCTGCGTGGAACTCGGCCTACTGGGCCTTGTCCTCGCTGAACTCTACCGCCGTCGTATGGGTTTCGGCCGAACGGTGCTCCTGGGCACCGCGTCTCTGGTTGTCCTGGGATTTCTGCTTTTGCTGCTGGTCGGGTTCCAGAGCGGCAAAGCGCCCGGGGCGATAATTATGGATTATTTTCGCAACAACCTGAACGAGACGATTCGATCCTATGAGGGGACGGCCCTGGGGCCGGAGCGGGTCGGGCAGATTCGGGAGTACGGCCGGCGCATAACAAGCATCATAGAACGGGTTTATCCGTCGCTTCTGGTGATAGGGGCCGCGGTCGTGGTGTGGTTGAACGTGCTGGTCAGTCTTCGTGTGCTTCGCTTGCGCGGCTTGCCGGTACCGGAATACGAGCCGTTCGATAGATGGCAGGCTCCCGAACGCCTGGTTTGGTGGCTCATAGGCGCTGGTTTCGCTTTCTTTTTGCCCTGGCCCGGTGTAGAATTTTTGGCCGTGAACCTGTTGATTGTGATAGCTTCGGTTTACGTCTTTCAAGGGTTGTCTATTCTTCAGTTTTACTTGAAGAAATTTCGATTTCCCCGGTTTTTGAGGTTCCTGGCTTACATCTTGATTTTGATGCAGCAAATCCTTTTGATCGGTCTGGCCTTGGCCGGGCTGTTCGATCAGTGGATCGATTTTAGAAAGATATCGAGGCACAAGGCGAATTCAAACGATTAGGGGGGTTCCCCGGTCCTCGCTTGTTTTTGAATGGGAAATGCATAAGGTCCGAAAATCGTTTTCGGACGGGTACGAGGGAGAAGAATGCTATGAAGGTAATTCTACGAAGCGACATGGAGGACCTGGGCTACGAGGGGGACGTGGTGGACGTGGCCAAGGGATATGCCCGAAATTATCTCATCCCCAAAGGGTTTGCCGTCCAGGCCACTGAGCAGAACATCAAGATGTTCGAGCAGATGAAGCGGAAGATCGAGGTTCGAAAGCTGAGGGCAAGGGAAGAGGCCGAGCAACTCAAAGACCGCCTCGAAGATATGACTGTAGCCATTTCCCAAAAAGCCGGGGAAGAGGGCAAGCTTTACGGCTCCGTGACCAGCATGGACGTGGCCGAAGGAATCGAGAAGCAGGGCGTGGTCCTGGATCGGCGGAAGATACTCCTGGACAAGCCCATCAAGGCGGTGGGAGAGTACGAGATTCCCGTGAAGATCTACCAGGGTGTGACCGGACAGGTCAAACTGGTGGTCACGCCCGAAGAAGCCAATGCCTGAGGCGTGTGCTGCTTCGGGGTGAAGGAAGAACATGGCCAGGCCCGAAGAAAACAGAGTGCAATCCCCCCTGAAAGTCCCCCCCCACAACCTCGAGGCGGAGCAGGCCATCCTCGGCGGGATTCTCGTCAACAACGACGCCATGAACCAGGTCATGGACATCCTGACCGAGGAGGGTTTCTACCGGGAGGCCCACGGCCACCTCTTCGCGGCTATGGCGGCCCTTTACAACAACAGCGAGCCGGTCGATCTCATCACCCTTGCACAGCACCTGAGAAACCGGAATCTCCTGGACAAGGCCGGAGGGACCGAATATCTGGCGTCACTTGCCGACTCGGTGTCCACTTCGGCCGGAATCGTCCATCACGCCAAGATCGTGCGCGATCTCTCCATTCGCAGGAGGCTCATCAGCGAGTGCTCCGTGATCTCGGACTCCTGTTTTCAGCACTGGGATCGCTCCGATGAGCTTCTGGACATGGCCGAGCAGGTCATATTCGACATAGCCGAGGAAAAGGTCGGCGAGGGCCTGTCTTCCATGGAGGCGGTCATAAAGGACAGCTTTCGAAAGCTGGAGAGCGTCTCCGCGTCCGACGGTTTCATTACGGGGATCCCTTCGGGGTTCGAGGACTTCGACCGGCTGACTGCAGGATTGCAGCGGGCCGACCTGATCATCGTCGCCGCCCGCCCCAGTATGGGTAAGACGGCCTTTGCCCTGAACATAGGCTACAACGTAGCCCGGAAGACGGGTAAAGGCGTTGCCGTGTTCAGCCTGGAGATGAGCAAGCTCCATCTGGGCTTGCGCCTCCTCGGACTGGCGGCGGGAATCAACGCCACCAAGCTCCGGACCGGCCATCTCACGGACCGGGACTGGGCCAAGCTGACCGAAGCGGCGAACCAGCTTTCCGAGCTGCCCATTTACATCGACGACACCTCGGGGATGAGCGTTCTGGACATGAAGGCAAGGTGCCGCCGGCTGACCAAGAAGACGGACCTCTCCATGGTCATTGTGGATTATGTTCAGCTCGTTCAGGGAAGACGGAGCGCCGAGTCCAGGCAACTGGAGATCTCAGAGATCTCCCGCTACCTGAAGGCCCTGGCCAAGGATCTGGATGTCCCGGTGCTGGCGCTGTCCCAGCTCAACCGTAAGCTGGAGGACCGCCCCAACAAGCGGCCCCAGCTCTCGGATCTTCGCGAGAGCGGAGCCATCGAGCAGGATGCGGATGTGGTGGCGTTCATCTACCGCGATGAGATGTATCATTCGGTTTCGGATGAAAACCGGAACCTCGCGGAAATCATTGTCGCCAAGCAGCGTAACGGCCCCACCGGCTACTTCAAGCTGACCTTCGAAAAGGAGTACACCCGGTTCCGCAACCACATCTCTGAAGATTTCTGATGTTCCCCCTGAGCTCATGGTGCTTTTTTTCGAACACCGTCATCAAGGACTGTAAACCATCGACCGGATTCATGGAAAGACATCCGGCCTCAAGGCCGGCCAGATAAAACGACTCCAACGGCTATACCGCAGCAAGGTTCCTGACCAAGAGATCATTCCCTCAGAACTCGCCCGCAGGCTCGCCGCTGTTTCCAGGGACATCCAGAGGCAGGTCGCCCTGCTGATCACCAGAAAGGGCCGAATAGCCTTTGTAGTGGTCGGGGACCGCTCCCACATAACCATCCCCGATCTGGGAAGGGTGCGCCTGGGCACGGGCCGGCTCAAAGGGCTCCGCTGCATTCACACCCATTTGAAGGGGGAACCCCTTACCAGGGAAGACCTCACCGATCTGGTGCTCCTGGGTCTGGATCTCATGGTCTCCATAGCGGTGGATGACTTCGGGATTCCCGGGGCCTTGTCCGTGGCCCATATTCTGCCTCAAAACGCCGATGGCGAAGGGTGGCGGGTTAGCACCTATCCCGATACAGGTCGAGTGGATTTCCGTTTCCTGTCTATGATCCAGTCCCTGGAAGACGAGCTGGCTCGAGCCTGGAAAGGCGGGCAGGCCTTGAAGGGCGGGGAGCGGGCCGTGCTGGTGGGCGTTGTCCAGGGACCGCCGAGGGACGCCCGGGAATCCCTGCAGGAGTTGCAGGAATTGGCGCGATCGAGCGAGGTGGAGGTGCGCGATGTGGTGGTTCAGCAGGTGAAGCGGCCCAACCCCCGCTTTCTCATGGGTAAGGGCAAGCTCAGCGAGATCGTTCTTCGATGCCTGCAGACCGGATCCAATCTCGTCATCTTCGACAACGAGCTTACACCGACCCAGGTCAAGAGCCTGACGGACGTCACGGAGCTTCGCATCATCGATCGCAGCCAGCTCATACTGGACATCTTTGCGAGACGGGCCGTGACCCGGGAAGGGAAGATTCAGGTGGAGCTCGCGCAACTCAAGTATCTTCTTCCCAGGCTGGCCACGAAAAACACGGCCATGTCCAGGCTCACAGGGGGGATCGGCGGGCGCGGTCCGGGAGAGACCAAGCTGGAAATCAACCGAAGACGTGTTCGGGAGCGTATCGCCAGGTTGAACCGTTCCTTGAAGCAGATCAAGCGCCAGAGGGAAGGGCGAAGGAAACGCAGAGAGGAGCAAGGTCTCCCTGTGATTTCCATCGTGGGATACACCAACGCGGGCAAGTCCACGCTCCTGAACGCACTCACCCACAGCAGCGTCGCCGTACAAAACCGCCTTTTCGCCACCCTGGATCCGAGCAGCCGCAGGTTGCGGTTTCCCCGGGAGCGGGAGGCCATCATCACGGACACGGTGGGATTCATTCGGGACTTGCCCGAAGATCTCATGGACGCGTTCGCAGCCACCCTGGAGGAGCTCTACGACGCGGACCTGCTCCTGCACGTGGTGGATGCGAGCAGCCCGCGGATGGAGGAGCAGATGGAAACCGTGGAAAGGGTTCTGGGGAAGCTGGATCTGGATCGCATCCCTGCCCTGATAGTACTGAACAAGGCGGATCTGCTGGAGCCGGGAAAGGCTGAAGCCATGGCTGAAAGCATGAGGGGCGTCGCAATCTCGGCGATCGCCCCTCAGACGTTTCCGGATCTTCTGGCGCGCATTGAACGGGTGATCTGGCTCAGCTCTTCCAGCCCTGAGATATCCAGCGCTTTCCATTCCGCTCAATGACCATGGCGGCACATTGGAAGATCGAATCCACCAGGTGCAGGCCGTCGGCCGGCTCCATGACAAAGACGCCCGTGGCCAGAGCATCCGCGTCCATAGCCGTCCCCGCTCGAACGGACACGCTCGTGCTCAGGGTCGGGGAGGCGCCCGTCTCGGGGTTCACTATGTGGTGGACCATCTTCTCCCGGTCAAAGTAGATCTCGTAGTTGCCCGAGGTGGCCACTGCCCCATCCCGCATTCGAAGGATGTCAGGGTATTCCCCTCGCTTTTGGGGGTCTTCGATGGCCACCGCCCAGGGCGCTCCGTCGATGCGGGCTCCGCTGGTACGAATGTCGCCACCTGCATTGACGAGGTGGTTTTCGATTCCATGCTCCCGAAGGAGCCTGGAGACCCGATCCACTATATATCCCTTGGCAATGCCGTCGAGGGTCAGTCCCATGCCCGGGCGCAAAAACCTGATTTCCTCCCCGCGAATACGAAGGGCCCGTGCATCCACCAGTCGAACGGCCCGATCGAGCAGGGGGCTTGAAACATCTATGGGTTTTCCGGGCTCATGCTGTTCTTTCAATAAATCCACCACCGGCTTCACGGTTACGTCAAAGGCCCCTCCCGTGATCTCGTAATGGTGAAGGGCCCGCAAGAGTACTTCTCGAAGCTCTGGAGGCGCGTCTGAAAGACGGCCTTCCTGATTCAGGCAACCCACGGCGGTGGATCGCTCATAGCGGTTCAGGAGGTCTGAGATCCGTTCCAGCTCATCAAACGCCCGCCCCATGGCCTCCTGAGCCCGGTCTCTGGACTCGTGGATCAAGGTCATGGACACCATTGTTCCCATGGCCAGGCGGGTCGAGGAAACCTTGTGCCTTTTCCTGTCGAGCTTTACGGCCTCGGCCCCGACCGGGACCAGGATGGCGGACGCCGCTCCCAAACCAAGAAGGCCGGAGAGCTTGATAAAGGATCTCCGGTCCAGGGATTTTTCTGCCATATCACATCTCCTTGTCCATGAATCGAACGCTCGGTTCCCCGTGTCTTCGGTGAACGCGGCAGCCGCTCCATTCAGCCTGTCATGTGCGGCGGAATCCTATCACGGGGTATCCGCCATGGCAAGGCGTTTGTGGTTGCTTGTCCCGGCGGGCGCGTTTCAGCCTGAAGCCCGGCGCTGCAGGTAAAACCGGCCTTGGCGGACCTGTTCAATCGACGGACTCATCCTCCGGAATGAGACGCTTCCAAGGAACGTGAAGGGACAGGAATGCGGCCACGCCGAAGAACACGGTGGGCAAGAAGAACGTTGCGTGCAGCAGAATCCCGGCGCTGAGGCCTTCTTCAGGAGTGAAGCCCTGGATCATGAATCCATACTGTGCGGCGAGATGAAAGGTCCCGACAAAGCCGGGAGACGATGGAATCATGACGCCGATCGAGGTGACGGCCAGAATGATGAATGTGCCTGCCGGAGGAAGGGCGATGCCCAGGGAAACAGCGATGAGCTTGACCTGGAGCAGAGCGAGTAACCACACCGCACAGGAGTATAATACGGCCGAGATCCAGCCCCAAGCCCCTTTCAAGAGGACTATGCCCAGGCTGAAGTTCCATGCCGCCTCCGTGATTGGAGCACGAAACCGCTCGGGAACAAAGAACAGGACTCGATGGATGATTTCCAGGCAGGCGCGGGCCTTCCACTTGAAACCGGCCAGAAGAAGGATGAGCAGGATGTAGGCGGTCAGTAAAAAGAGGCTTGCAGCACGCAGTCCGGTTTCCAGGGCTTGGTAGTTGTAAGGGAACGTGGTCACTAGAAGACCCGTGGCGAGGATGGCGAGCAGGGTAAGGCCGTCAAAAAGCCGTTCCACCACCACCGTGCCCAGGGCTGAACTCCCGCTCAGACCTTCGGAGGTTCCCAGGGAATTGGCGCGAATGAACTCCCCGAGCCGGGCCGGAAGAAGACAGTTGGCGGCGAACCCCACGAGTGTGGCCGAGAGCCGGCCTCGAAAGGCGGTAGAGCCGACAGGCTCCAGAAGAATACCCCAGCGAAAGGCTCGAACGGGATACTGCACCAGGACCACCAATGCGGCGGCAAGGAGCGCCGGAAGGGCGGCTGTACGAGTGATCTCCCACAATCGGTGAAGGTCGACGAGGCTCAGGGCGAGGTAGAGAAACGCGGCACTGATGAACAGGCCCGCCCAGAACTTCCAGTCAAAGGCCCGGTTCACCCGGTCCCCTCCTGTTGGGCCGAAAAAATCTCCCGCCCTCGTTGAATGTCCCGGCCGATTTGTTCGGACAACGCCTCGAGGCTTTCGAAGGTCTTCTCGCCCCGAAGCCTTTCCAGAAAGTCAATGCGGATGACCTTATCCCCCAGATCGCCGCTGAAGTCGATCAAGTGGGTTTCCACGGACACACCGCTGTTTGCAAAGGTGGGATTGTTTCCGATGTTGGTGACCCCGTGACAAATGGAGCCGTCCACATGGACGGTGACGGCGTACACACCCTCTCTTGGGATCAGCTCGTCCGCAGGCTCGATGTTGGCCGTGGGAACGCCCAGCAATCTTCCCCCCCGGCCATGGCCCGGGACCACGGTGCCGCTGATCTGGTAGTCCCGTCCCAGAAGGCGTTTGGCCTCCTTCAGGTCCCCTGCGCGTACAAGGTTGCGAATGGAGGTACTGGATACGGGCGTGCCGTCAAGGGTGATGGGGTCCACCACATGGACCTGGAATCCCAGGTCGTTTCCCATGACATTCAAAAGATCGATGTTTCCTTTTCGCCCGGCCCCGAAGGAGTAATCGTAGCCCACCACGATTTCGCGAATCCCCACACGTTCGACCAGGATTCGTTTCACGAACTCCTCCGCGCTGACTGCGGCGAAACTTCGCGTGAACGGAAGACATAACACCACATCGATCCCGGCCCGGCCGATCAGCTCGAGCTTCTGTTCCGGAGGAGTGATCAAGGGAGGACCGTTGCCGGGTTTCATGACACGGATGGGATGAGGTTCAAAGGTCATGACTGCCGACGGCCCTCCCCGGAACTTGGCGCGTTCACGGACCTTGCGAAAAAGGGCCTTGTGACCCTCATGGACCCCGTCGAAATTTCCGATGGTGAGCACCGGGTTTTTCAGGGGAAGCTCGGGGTGGTTCAGATCTCGAATGACTTGCATGGAATCGCCGGTATCTTCCCTTGTGCCGGGGCGTTGTTTCCTTCGGCACGATCGAAATGAACAAATAGGGTGTTGACAAAAGCAAACCGAACCCTTTAATATAAAGACTTCATCGAAGAAGATCAACTCCGATTCCATGCCGAAGTGGCGGAACTGGTAGACGCGCTAGGTTCAGGGTCTAGTGGGGGTTTCCTCGTGGGAGTTCGAGTCTCCCCTTCGGCACCAGCAATCGGCAAGGGTTTCAGAGATTACGGTTTCTGAAACCCTTTTTATTTGCGGTGGGTGGATCACGTTCCGGTAAAGCTTTCAAAAAAGTCCCTTCGGCCATGGATCACCCCTAGGACCTCTATCCCCTCAGCGCCGATCTCATAAATCAAACGGTATGAATACACGAAAATTTCCCGTATGTTCGAGTTTTCAATTTCCGGGACTACTCTCCCAATTCGATTAGAGTGAGAAAGCAGATCTGCCTTGTCCACGATCGTCTCTACGACTTTTCTGGCGTAGTACTTTGAATCGAGAGCAATATATCTGTGGATCTCTTGCAAATCCCGTTTTGCCGGGGCTGACCATTTTACCATGTCTCAATTTCTTTCCTAAGCTCTGCAGCAGAAAATGTATCCCCTTTTTTAACAGCCTCTCTCCCTTTTCTCACCTTGTCGATGACGTATAGACGGTACATAATATCATCTATCTCCGCAGTGTCATTCATCTTGGAAATGGCGTTAACCGCTTCCTCCTTTAGAGATTCCATTTTCCCCTCCTATTTCACCTTAATCGGAAACCGATGGACAACAGGATGAACGGGCAAAAAGAATAAATCTGTGTATCCTGCACATCCATAATAACTCCATTCTCACGGGTTTGACTCTCTTTTCGGGAAGAGAGTGAGGTGGGCGTTGTCCCAGCGCGCCAAGAGTTTGTGCCTGCCCGCAGGCTCGGTGCCGGGAAGTCTGTCACGTAATGCCTACAGGTAATCTTCCAAATGTTCTACCGCTTTTATTATCATGCACTTAAAGTGAGTTCTGGAATTGCTGCCAGTATCCCAGCAGAATACTACTTGCTGCTCATAGTTGATGCATAACGGAAGGCATCAGGGGTGCAGGCGCCGGCGTCCCTTCCGTTCCTTGGTTAAATTTCGCCTTTGTAAACATCCTTACGATTGCCGATTCTGAGGATAAGGATATCAAGACCCAACAGGGCATATATCACCCTGTAGTCACCGACGCGGTGCTTGCGAAGGCCGGCAAACTGCCCTTTGAGTACAGGATTGGATTCAGGCTGCTTGATCAGTTCTTTTTCAATAAGATCGAGAATTCGTTTCACCTCGGGCTTCGACGGCTTCTTGAGGTCTCGGTGGACCGACTTCTTGTAGACAATGTTATAGGTCAAGAGATTTCCTCATCTCTTTGGCTGAAACAACATCATCGCCCTTGTCGTAGAGCCGGTCCAGGGCTATCTGAAGATCCGCAAAATCCTCGATATAGGACTCCAGTGCCTTCTGAATGATGAAAGAACGGGGTCGTTCGGTCTCTTTGGCTATGCTGTCCAGTTGGCTGGCAAGCTTCTTGGGAAGCCGTACTGATATCGCTGTATTCATGGCACACCTCCTGTCAACAATGTATTACAGTGTATACAGGAATGCCTGTTCTGTCAAGTCTGTTTTCGCAATTAACATTGTTAATAAATAGGAAACTTTCTAACCGAGGCAACCCAAGCCTTGTTTTACCCTTGTGTTATGGCCGGCCATAGGGTAATTATATCCCTTTTGTGCGGTTCACAATTCAAGCTTTGGGCTGGACCTGTTGTTTGTTCGAGGATTTAATGCGTTAAAGGAGGCTCATGACACGCACGAACGAGGTGGAAGTGGATTGCCCCCAATGCGGAAACCGGCAGAAAGCCGTGCTCTACGATGCCATTGGCGCAGACACTGAGCCGAACCTCCGGGAGGCGCTTCTTTCAGGTGATATCAACAACTTCACCTGTGATGCCTGCGGGTATGAAGGGTTTTTGGATACGCCTGTCCTGTATCACGACCTGACACGCCAATACTGCGTCCAGTACCTGCCGGAGGAGTCCCTGGAGAACCCTGAGAGTTTAGGGAATTTCACGGCGGACGGAAAGTGGAACGTGGATCTGGACCTGCCTGCAGGAGGTGAGGGGGATTTTCTGAAGGAGCCGCATGTTGTGTTTGACCTGGACGAGATGCGCCGGTACATCGTGTTCAGGGAAATCCTTTACGATCGGGATTTCACTTGATACGGACCCTTTAAGCGGCTCCCATGCCCGGCGGAGGGTTCTTCCTGATGCTGTTGAAGAGGTCTTCCATGAGATTGCGTCCCCCTTCACCCAGGCCATGGTAGAGACTGGCCATGAAATGCAGGGTGTTGGAGGCTGCGTCCACAAACGACCAACGGCAGCGGTCGAACCTGCAGTTGCTGAATTCCACGGAACCCGCCCCTCCGTACTGCATGTCGCAGTCGATAAAGACGCAGTTCACATATTCTTGATTGTCCAGTCGTATCGTTTCCCCCTGGAATGTTTTTTCCTGGTACGGCATGAAAATCTTCTCCTGAATCAGGTTGATCGGAAGATCTCTCGGGAATCTCCTCAAGTAATCGTGCGCCATATCATGTGGGCACGTGAATCACAACCTGAATCGTTGGTGGAGCTGTAAGAGCCCGATGACAAGGTTTTTTTCTTTTAATTTAGAAGCCTTGCATTTTTCATGCGGGGTGACCCGGTTTTTGCGAAACCGCAGGCCATCGATTCATCGCCATAGCCCGGTCCATTCGCAGGGTTTCCACTTGACATGACCAGGCGTTCTCCATACGGTTTTAGTGACTTTTCGGTCCGAATATGCAGGCCCCTTGGCGGGTCTGGGCGGGTCTCTGCAAA
>CAZQCK010000024.1:0-32593 GCA_964591925.1 uncultured Desulfobacterales bacterium | reverse complement strand
GTGACAACAAACATTGACAACAGATCGGACGAAAGATAGGATCCTCGGCAAATAATCGTTGGTTTTGCGTCCGGTTCCCGTTCCGAAAAGGAAAGGGCCAAGAGGGAAGGCGGTGAGAATCCGCCGCATGGTGGCCGTTGCTGTGATCCCGACGCCGATCGCCGGTGTAGTCATCTCCACCCGAAGTCCCCGTGCAAAGGCACTGGGGTAAAAAGCCACTGCCCCGAGACTGACTGGGGCGGGAAGGCGAGAGTGGAGCGGGTCAGCCAGAATACCTGCCGGGCGCAATGAGGATGGAGTCGCCATAACCCCATCCGGGTCCTGTTTTAAGGAGCCCGGGTGGGGTTTTTTTGTACACCATGTTGATGGGATTGCAAAGGGCACGCCATGAACTGGAAAAACACAGCCGACAGCATTCGTCCGATCCCCAAAGAGCGGCTCGAGGCGGCCTGGCGGCGATTGGACGATCTGACCAAGCCTAGAAGGAGTCTTGGGCTGCTAGAAGAGCTTGCAGCAAGATACGCGGCCATGTGCGAAGAATCAACACCGACCATGTCCGGGAAGGCCGTCTTCGTCTTCGCCGGAGACCATGGGGTCGTGGACGAGGGCGTGAGCGCATACCCCCGGGAAGTAACAGCGCTCATGGTAAAGGCCTTCCTCGCCGGAGGGGCGGGAATCAACGTGCTGGCGCGCTGCGCCGGGGCGGAGGTTCACGTGGTGGACATCGGCATGGCCACGCCCCTGCCTGATGCACCGGGCCTGATTCAGCGCTGCATCCGCCGGGGAACCGGGAACCTCCTCCGCGAGCCGGCCATGTCGCGGAAGGAGGCGGAGCAGGCCATAGAGGTGGGCGTAGAGATGGCCCAGCGGGCCCAAGATCGAGGAATCCGCGTGCTGGGCACCGGAGACATGGGAATCGGGAACACCACACCCTCCTCGGCCCTTTTCGCCGCGCTTTTGCCCGCCGAGCCCGCCGAGGTGACAGGGCGGGGTACAGGTCTTGACGATGAGAGGTTGGCCCACAAGATCGAGGTGATCGAATCCTCTTTACAGCGGGCCTCCAGCGAGCCGAGGGATCCGGTTTCCGTCCTGGCCGCCCTGGGAGGACTCGAGATCGCCGGCATCTGCGGGCTTTGCCTGGGAGGAGCCGCCCGTCGAATGGCGGTTCTGGTGGATGGGTTCATCTCCAGCGCCGGGGCCCTGATCGCCATGCGCATCAACCCGGCGGTAGCCGACTACCTCGTGTTCTCACATCGGTCCGTGGAGAAAGGGCATGGGGTCTTCTTCGAACAAGAGGGCCTGCGCCCCGTGCTGGACCTGGACATGCGTCTGGGTGAGGGCACGGGCGCGGCTATCGCCATGCAGATCCTGGAAGACGGGGTCCGGATCTACAATGAAATGGCCACCTTCGCGGATGTGGGCATCAACCCCGGAGTCTGATCCCCGCACAGGGAAACGCCATGCGGTTCAACGGACTGGTCACGGCCTTTCGCACCCTCACGATTCTGCCCGTACCCGGACGGGAGGATAGAAACGATTTCGGGGCTTCCCTTCCATGGTTTCCTCTGGTGGGACTGGTTCTGGGGGGACTTCTCGCCCTCCCCGCTCGTTTGTGGATAATGGCCCTGGAAGGCTGGCCCGCCGGCGGGGCGATCCTTATTCTGATCGCATCGATTCTTCTCTCCCGCGGGCTTCACCTGGATGGACTGGCAGATTGGGCGGACGCCCTGGGCGGCCGGCCGGACAGGGACGTACGCCTCGCCATCATGAAAGATTCCTCATTGGGCGCCTTCGGGGCAGTGGCCCTGGGCCTGGTCCTCCTTGCCAAATGGATCGCCCTTGCCGGCTTACTGGACTTGGGAGCTCCCTGGTTCCTGCCGCTTCCATGGATAGTCTCCAGAACCATGATGGCGGAACTTGCCGCCACACTGCCCTCTGCAAGGGCAGGCGCAGGAACCGCAGGGCCCTTTGTTCAAGGCTCCACGCACCGTCGAAGACTTTTCGCCCTGATTGTGGGACTGGTCTTGTCCACGGTCTGGCAGACAGCCGGGCTCCTCTGTTTCACTGTTGGATGGATTGCCACACAACTCTTTTCACGACACTGCCGAAGGGTCTTCGGCGGCGTTACCGGGGATCTTCTGGGCACCCTCAACGAAGTCCTGGAGACAGGCCTCCTGCTGCTACTCTGCTGCTTGCTCGAAGCCTCGAATATCTGATATAGGATGGCGGAATTTTCGAACCGTCAAATCCGATCTCTAAAAAGGATCTTGGGACCTCTCATGCAAAAACATTCTCAGCACCGGCACGGCGGCTCCCCGGACCGGGAATTCGCCCGCCTGTCCGTGGATCCAACGCCTGTCCTGGATTTCAGTGTAAACCTCAACCCTCTGGGATACCCGGATGTGGTTCGAAGAAGATGGGGCGAATTGATGACAGGCATTGAACAATACCCCAGCCTGGAGGGAGAGGGGATTGCAACCTACCTTCGGGAGCGGCTGAATCTTCCAGGGGAAAACGTTCTGGGAGCTAACGGCTCCACCGAGATGATCTATCTGATCCCCCGCGCCTTGGGACTGCGGCGGGTGTCGATCCTGACGCCCTCCTACCATGACTATTATCGGGCCTCGGTCCTTACGGGGGCTGAAGTGTTTTTCGTCCCTCTCTCGCCGGCAACTGCATTCCGCCCGCCACCTCAGGACCGGCTTTTCGCCGCCCTGAGGGAGGCCGACGCGTTGTGGCTCGGCAACCCGAACAATCCCACGGGAACATTCTTTTCCCGCGAGGTCCTTTCCGAGCTGGCCCAACGCTTCCCTGAAAAGTGGCTCATTGTGGACGAGGCCTTCATGCCCTTTGAAAGAACCTGGGAACAGGAAAGCCTGGCCCTTGCACCGCTCCTGCCCAATGTGCTCGTGATTCACTCCCTGACCAAATTTTACGGCCTCGCCGGTTTGCGCCTGGGAGGGCTCACCGCCTCCCGGGAAGTGATCCAAAGACTTCGGGCCGTAAAAGAGCCATGGACCGTGAACAGCGTATCCGAGGCCCTCGCCCCCCTCCTGCTGGAATGCGGGGACTACGACGCGAAGACAAGAAATCTCGTTGCCCAAGAGAGGGCTCGCCTCTTGCAGGGCATAGAGGCCTTGGACGGCATCACCTGCTACCCCGGCCGGGCCAACTTCCTACTCTGTCGCTGGGACAGGGGACCGGATCTCGATGCTCCGATTCGGCGGCTTCTCACCCGGGGGATATGCGTCCGTGACTGCCGCAACTTCCCGGGACTAGAGGGAGGGTACTTTCGAGTGGCCGTCCGTTCACCCGCGGACAATGACCGCCTGCTGGAAGAGCTCTCGTCTCTCACCATGGCCTAAAATGACCGAGATCGCCGCCCTCACCCTGATCGCCTACATCCTCGACCTCCTGATCGGGGACCCCTCTTACAGCCTTCATCCGGTTCGAATCATCGGCCGGTGGATCGAGATCCTGGAGACGGTATTGCGGCGCTCAGGTCTGGACGGGGCAACCGCGGGTTTCAGCCTGGCCCTTACGACCATCCTCACCTCCTTGGGAGCCTTTCTTCTTATCTCCTTCCTGGCCGAGCTTGCTCATCCCTGGGCCGCCCGTCTGTTTCATCTGTATATTATCTACTCCTGCCTCGCCCTGGGGGACCTTTTTCAACACGTCAAGCCGGTGGTTCAACGATTGCAAGCGGATGACCTTCCAGGGGCCCGACTTGCCCTCTCACGCATAGTGGGACGCGAGGTGAAAGACCTCGACCGATGGGGCATTGCCCGCGCAGCCGTGGAAACCCTGGCGGAAAACTTTGTGGACGGCTTTCTCTCCCCGCTTTTCTGGCTTTTTATAGGTGCTATATTAGCCAAACTAACAGGATTATCTATTGTTTTAGTCTCAATATGTGCAATATTAACATTTAAATGTGCATCCACTCTTGATTCTATGATAGGATATAAAAATAAACGATATATCCATTTTGGCCGAACCGGAGCCCTATTGGACGATATAATGAACTTTGTGCCGGCAAGGCTTTCCATTCCTGTTCTCTTTTTGGGAGCAATATTTTCCGATTCAAACCCTATTGAAGGACTGCGGACCTCTCTCAGGGACCGGCTCAAGCACGATTCCCCCAACGCAGGGCATGCCGAGAGCTTCACTGCCGGCGCACTCGGCGTATGTCTAGGAGGCCCGACTCAATACGAGGGAGCCATCAAGGACAAATCCTGGTTGGGTCTCGGAACGCCCTGTGTCAACGAACATCAAATCCTGGCCACAGTGACCTTGCTCCGCCGATCCTCTTGGCTTCCCATGCTGGCCCTCATGTACCCTTTTTTCCTTCCATAGTTCATCCAACCGTTCTTCTTCATTTACCCGTCCGGTTTGCCTGCAATGGCATTGGACATCATCGGCACTGCATCACGCCATGTTGTGCTCCATGCATTCGTCATTCAATATATTTCTTGACTTTTGATCAGTTCTCATGTAATTGCCCTTTCCAAAAGCTTTATCATTGTTCACCCAGCATGAAAGGAGGGCGTATGGCCACCGCCAAGCAAATCCAGTTTCGTCTGAAACAGCAGAAGAAAAAACTGCAGAGGGCCAACAAAGAAGTCTCCGCAACCAAAGCCAACATTAAGAAGCTGGAGACCCAACTGAACAAGGCCAAGGCGGCGGAAAAGGCGAAGAAAAAATCGGCGCCTAAAAAGAAGGCCGCGCCTAAGAAAAAGGCCGCGCCTAAGAAAAAAGCCGCGCCCAAAAAGAAGGCTGCACCTAAGAAGAAAAAGTAGCAACAGGCTCAAACGCGCGGCCTGACATGATTTCGTGAAGGGGCAAAGGGAGGCAGGCGTCCCAGTGGTGATGTGTTGCCTCGTTTTGTGCCCCTTTTGTCTCTACTTTGTCCTTTCCTGGATCTTATCTGTGTCCCTTCAGGAATACAAAGCATCCCTGAATTGAGCTGGAGCCTGTCGAGTTCGCCCGACAGGCTGCAATCTGAATCACTCGATTCAGGGATCAGGCTTCCCACCCAGCAACCCCCAAGCCTCCAGTTGAATCCGCATACGTCTCCTGTGGGTTCCGTGCCAATAATACTTGCCGCATACGGGGCATTTCCAGAACCTGGGGCCGTGCCGATAAAAGACGTATTCCGGTACGTGGTCCCGAGCGGATTCCGTGCCGGCATGCACCAAGACACCGTTGCACACCGGGCACCGATGAAAAGCCCGTTCCGTGTTCGCTCGAATCCAGCCCTCCTCCTGCAGTTGGCTTAGCTGCCCGCCTATGTGGTCCGATCGAATGAACACGCTTCCGGGGTGGGCCTTCCACGTGTCGCGGCAGCGAGTGAGAAGCCTCCTGCCCTCGAGGGAGGTCGAATCATGCACTGCACCGTAGGGGTAGGTGCGCTGGTAGAGGGTATCGTACCCCAAAATCCGAAGCCACTTGGCCAACCTTCCCAGCATGCAATCCGCAAGGAATCGCTCCTCTTCGACCGCCTTTTTCACTCCGGTTTCCAATTGCAGTTGCCCCCGAGGGTGAACATATGCCATATCCTGTTTTGCCTCCAAACGCGGCCGCTTCGCAAGGGTCATTTTTTTTCTGCACTGATCAAGACGCGAACAGGGCGTGAGTTCAAGTTGAAAGAACGTGATCGTATCACCTGGTTTGGGGCTTTCCACAACCTCCTCCAGTTTGACATTCGGCAAAAACGGCGGTAACAAGGAACGGGCACCTGCAAGAGACAAAAGGCACAAGTCGATTTCTCTTCGATACCAGGGGAGGGTCTGCCTGCCTTGCGGCGATGGAAACGGAATGGATAAGATTCTCATTCAAGGCGGCATTCCACTGAAAGGAAGGGTCCGAATCAGTGGTGCCAAGAACGCGGCCCTGCCGATCATCGCAGCCTGCCTCCTCTGTGAGGGCAAGCACACGCTTCGAGGCGTTCCCCGTCTAAAAGACATCCTCACGATTCAGGAAATCATGTCCGGAATGGGGGCCGAGTTCCTCTCGGGGCGCCATGAGCTGACCGTGGACACGTCGGATCTGCAAGAGGGGGAGGCGCCCTACGAGCTCGTGCGCACCATGCGCGCTTCCATTCTACTCCTCGGCCCCCTGCTCGCGAGACTGGGTCGCGCGAGGATCTCCCTTCCGGGCGGATGCGCCATCGGCGCACGGCCGGTGAACCTTCACTTGAAGGCCCTTGCCGCCATGGGCGCTGACATGCACCTCGATGGGGGGTACATCCACGCCCGAGCCGACCGGCTGCGCGGTGCACACATATTCTTCGACCTTCCCACGGTCACCGGGACGGAGAATATCATGATGGCGGCGGTCCTGGCCGAAGGTCGCACTGTGCTCAAGAACGCCGCATGTGAACCCGAGGTTAGCGATCTGTCGAACATGCTTAGAAAAATGGGAGGACGGATCCAAGGAGACGGCACAGACACCATTGTCATCGACGGCGTCCGGGATCTTCATCCCACGACGCACACCGTCATTCCGGATCGCATCGAGGCGGGAACCTTCATGATCGCAACCGCCATGACCGGCGGCGATGTCCTGATCCTGGGAAGCCGGCCGGAGCACTTGAGTGCGGTGACCCGGAAACTGAGCTCCGTGGGTGCGAATATGGAAACGACCGAGGAAGGCATTCGCCTGCGGGGCCCTGTAACGCGCCGGAGCGTGGACATAAAAACCATGCCCTTTCCGGGGTTCCCTACAGACCTTCAGGCCCAGTTCATGGCGCTCATGTCCGTGGCGAACGGCGTCAGCCTCATCAATGAGACCGTCTTTGAAAACCGCTTCATCCACGTCAGTGAGCTCAAACGCATGGGTGCGGACATCGAGATCAACGGCAACCAGGCCCTTGTTCGAGGCCGTGACCGGCTGCTACCCGCTCCGGTCATGGCCACGGACCTGCGCGCCAGCGCCTCGCTTATCCTTGCCGGGCTCGTGGCCAGTGACGGCATCACCGAGGTAAGAAGGATCTATCACCTGGATCGCGGGTACGAGAACCTGGAAACCAAGTTTCAAGGGCTGGGTGCCCGAATTTGGAGAGAGAAGGCCTGATATGACCCACCGTCCTCTGGTCCCCCTCCTCCTGGCATTCATGGGGGGCCTGTTGGCGGCGGATGTCCTCCTCCGATTTCATCTCCCTTTCTGGCTTCCTTTTTTCATCCTCTCTTTTCTCCCTCTCATGGGGCTCGCCCTCGCCTTGCGCACCGATCGATGGGGCACCGTGGCAGTCCTGGCCCTGTTTTTCATCGCAGGAGGTCTGCTCACCCTCCACGAACGAACCCGGGTGAGGACGCTTCAGCCGGCGCAGGCAAAAGATGTGCGCGTTACGATCGAAGGCGTGGTGCTCGAGCCCCCCAGGCATCAGAAACACGTCAGCCGATTTCCCCTTCGCGTGAAACACGTGTTTCCGGAGCAGACGCCTCTGGCGGCGGGGGACAAGCTCTACATGGCCGTCTACCGTCATGCCCCCGAACTTCACCCAGGCATGCGGGTGCGGCTTCCCGCAAGGCTCCGCGCCTTTCGAAACTTCAACAATCCCGGCCGTTACGATTACGAGAGGGCCATGAGGATCCGAGGATTTACCTGCGCCGCGTCGGTCTCAGACGGACGCCGGGTGATCTCCATGGTTCCGGCGGGCACCCTGGGGTGGAAGGAAGAGCTCCTGGAAGGGGTCCGCGGATCTGTGAGGAGCTGGTTTCAGCAGGCCCTGCCCACGCCCGAGCAAGGGCTCCTGCGTGCCCTGATTCTGGGAGAGAAGCAGGGCATAGCACCCGAGGTCCGGGAGGCTTTTCAAAAGGCGGGTCTGGCGCACGTGCTGGCGGTGTCGGGCCTTCACGTAGGTCTCGTGGCCTGGCTCGCCTTCGCAATCATTCGCTGGGCCCTTTCCAGGTCCTACCGCCTCCTCCTGCTCTTGGACGTGCGAAAGGTTGCGGCCCTGGTCACTTGCCTCCCTGTTACGGGCTTCGCCCTCGTAGCCGGGTTCCATGTTTCAACCCAACGAGCACTGATCATGGTGCTCGCTTACCTGTTCTCCATTGCAGCCGGGCGCGAAAAGGACGTGTGGTCCACACTGTGCCTGGCCGCTTTGCTGGTCTTGGCCGCCAACCCACAGGCCCTGCACACCATCTCCTTCCAGCTCTCATTCGGTGCGGTGGTGGGTATTCTCTGGCTCGCGCCGGCCTTTTACCGCCGGCTCCCCAACCCCTTCGAGGCCGAGGGAGGGGATCCGAGCATACCCGCACGCTTGACATCCTATTTGAACGGCCTCGTGTCGGTCACCCTGGCGGCGGTCCTGTTTCTCCTTCCCCTCACGGTCTTCTATTTTCACCGCATCTCCCTGGTCTCCCTTCCCGCCAACCTCGCGGTCACCCCTCTCCTGGGTCTCTGGGTCCTTCCCCTGGGCCTCACCGCCGTCCTGCTCTTCCCCTTGCTCCCTTCCCTGGCTGACCTTCTTCTCCAGGCGGCATCCCTCGGTGCAAGCGGCATGACAGCCGTGGCAAAGCTCCTCTCCGGGTTGAACGGATCCGCCGTGTGGGTTCTCACACCCAACCGGTTCGAAGTGGCCCTCCTCTACGGGGTGCTGATCTTCGGAATCTTGTCCCTGCGTGGCCGGTTCCGCCTTCTGTTCATGCTCTTCTGCCTGGCGCTGGCAGCGGACATCGGGTACTGGGTCCACGAAACAACCCTCAGGAGTGACCTTCGGGTCACCTACCTGGACGTGGGCCAGGGAAACGCCGCCCTGGTGCAATTTCCGCGAGGAAAATGCATGCTGATCGACGGAGGCGGGTTTCGATTCAGCGACTTCGACGTGGGCCGCATGGTGGTCGCCCCGTATCTCTGGCGGCACAAGATCCCTCGAATCCACACCCTCGTCCTGTCGCACCCGGAGGCCGATCACATGAACGGCCTGCGATTCATTGCAGAGCATTTCTCTCCGAACGCCCTCTGGTACAGCGGGGACCGAGTGGAAAGCGACTCGTACCGACAATTCATGGATGCAGTGAACGCAGCGCACATCCGGAAAAGGATTCCCGGAGACCCGGACATGCCGGCCGAAATCCAAGGCGTTCAGGTGGAATTCTTTCACCCCCTTCCGGATTCCTCAGAGGCAGGGGCGCTTTTTGGGCTGGGGGCTAATGATCGCTCCCTGGTCCTGCGCCTTTGCCATGCAGGCACGTCGTTTCTCTTTCCCGGAGACATCGAGCGCGGGGTAGAGGCCCACCTGGCCGAACGATTCGGGGAAAAACTCCAAAGCGACGTTCTCCTTGCACCCCACCACGGAAGCAGCACGTCGTCCACCCAGGCGTTCCTGGACGAGGTCCGGCCCACCTGGTGCGTGGTCTCCGCAGGCTACGGAAACCGTTTCGGGTTTCCCCACCCGGACGTCCTGAGTCGCCTGCAAAAGGCGGGGGTCCTGATTGCCCGTACCGACCGCCACGGAGCCGTCCGTGTCGTGGCCGCACCTGGACGCCTGTCTTTGAAAGCAACGGTCGGCGGGACATTGCACGATCGGGTTTCAGACGCTATGATGGAATGATTCACATACAAGACCAAGCCCCACTGCTGCATGGGACAACGCCGTTCGAAAGGAAGAGACCATGAGATCCACAGTGCGAACACTTGTCATGCTTGTCTGCATCCCGGCTTTGATCACCTCAGCCGGTTGCATCACCCGCCTCGGGTACGGCCGCATTACACCCGCCCCTCAAAACAAAACCATCGAGGACTTCGTGGACAACTGGCGCGACTATCACGTGTCCTACGCCGGTCTCCATCCCGGCCGGCCCTCCGGACTGATGTTCGATCCCCGCTACGACGAGCAGGAGCTCAGAGGCAAGCGCTGGCGGCCCGTCCATGATAGGGAAACCATCGAGGAGATCGTGATGTGGCTTCGACAAAACGACACCTACCGTCCGAAATTGTTGAGAATCCTAGGGCCCGAGCAGGTTGTCTACGGCTATGTTTACACGGGATGGAACCAGGTGGTGGCCCGTGCGGTAGACACCCAGGCCATGTATGTCCTGGATCTTCCCTCCCCACTGCCGGAGGACGGCGATTCATCCAACCAGTATCGCCCGGCAGGACCCTGAGCGAGGAATTATGCCGCGCATCACGAGCGAGCGCCCATCCAAAAACGAGATGAGAGGGTTTCTTCTAGCTTTTTTGTCAGCGTAATCACACCGGAGCGAAAGCTTCGAGGGAATGGAGGTAAAAACGGTGCCGAACGAAACACAAGGGCTCATCGACCGCCAGGGGACCTGCCTGGTGATCATCGACGTTCAAGAGAAGCTTTTTCCGCTCATGCGCCAACGGGAACGGCTTCTTGAAAACACACTCCGTCTGGCCCGATTCGCCATGATCATGGGGCTTCCAATCGTGCTGACCGAGCAGAAGAAGCTGGGGGCCACCCTGCCGCAAATTCTGGAAGCACTGCCGGAGGAGCGTCCCATTGAAAAAACCGCATTCGACGCCTTTCGTTGCCAGGGATTTCAGGATCGCATGAAAAGCCTGACCCCTCGAACCCTCGTGCTTGCAGGAATCGAGGCCCACATCTGCGTGACCCAGACCGCACTGCACGCACTGGCCGCCCACCGAGTCCATGTCCTGTCCGATGCGGTCGCGTGCCGCCTCCCTGAAAACCGGCGGGTGGGCCTCGATCGCATGTCCGCAGCCGGAGTGACGATTTCCTCCACGGAAATGTTCATCTTCGAACTTCTGGTGGAGGCCGGGACCGACACCTTTCGCAAGGTCCTGCCCCTGATCAAATAAGTTCATTACCGAACCTTCCACTCGGGAGGTCTCCGGTTCAAAAACGCATCGATGCCTTCCTTTGCATCCTCGGTCACGCAGAGCGCGGCAAAGAGCTCGTTCGTGTAGGCCAGGGCCTTCCCGTACTCCAAATCCGCCATGCCGTAGTATGCCTCTTTCCCCATCTGCAAGGCCAACGGGCTCTTGGCGGCCAGCT
This sequence comes from uncultured Desulfobacterales bacterium, assembly GCA_964591925.1. Classification (GTDB taxonomy): domain Bacteria; phylum Desulfobacterota; class DSM-4660; order Desulfatiglandales; family HGW-15; genus JAIPEI01. Next base: position 21,609 of record CAZQCK010000024.1, on the reverse strand, counting down.
TGCCGGCCAGGGCCATGGTCTCCTCGCGAAGTTTTCCCGCAGGTGCCACCCGATTGACCAATCCCCACTGCCCGGCTGTTTCCGCATCGATCATGTCCCCGGTCATGAGAAGCTCGAGGCAGCGCTTTTTTCCCAGGGTTCGAGAAACAGGAACCGCCGGGCCCATGCAGAAGAGCCCCACATTCACCGCGGTGAGGCCGATGCGCGTACCCTCTTCCACCACGGCCAGGTCGCAGGAGGCGATGATTCCCGCACCGTTGGCCACGGCGAAGCCATGCGCGGATGCAATCACCGGTTTCTTCAAAGAGGCAAGCAGGGGAACCATCCGTTCCATGACGCCGATCCACTCCCGATACTCCCTTTGCGTCTTGCCATGAAACTCAGAGAGCTCGATCCCGCAGCAAAAGGCCTTACCCGCCCCCTGAATGACCACCACGCGGACATCCTCGTCATTGTCGAGTTCCACCAGGCCTGCACAAAGCTCCCCGGCCATTTGGGTGGTGAAGGTGTTCAGCTGCTCCGGGCGGTTGAGAGTAAGGATCCCGACATGCTCTGCCCGTTCGATCAAAATGGTCTCGTATGCCATGCGCATTCTCCTTTCTCGTCTGAAATGGACCCCAAAAAGGGCTCACAGGGGCACTTGGCAAATCCTCCGGGCATGCAGGTACTCTTCCCTGGGCCCGGATTCGAGCTCCTCCTGGCCGGCCGGAGCCCATTCGCCCAAACGTGGCCCGGGCACAATGCGGGCCTCCCCCTGATCAGGAATCAAAAGCGCCGTGGAACTTCGAAAAAGCGCCCATCCCGGCTCCACCCGGATCGTTCCGTTCGGAAAAATCTCCTTCAACATCTCCAGGTTTTCCCATGTACCAAGGAAATCCGGAATACCGGACTCGCTTTCCAACACCATTCCCATGCCTTCACCCGGGACCACAACGGCATCCTCGCCCACAATCCCTTGCCAGGCTTCCAGCGTATTCTTTGCCGCCCCAAAACCATGGCGATATCCCCAGGGCAGATACACCCCCCGAATGCAGGCGTGCACTCGATCCAGATCCCGAAGGCGGGAGGCGGCCACCGGGTCTGTTGGAAATGACAAAGGCCCTGTCAACACCACCAGGACCTCGCTTCCCTGCAGGGCCTCCACGTTCGCCGGTTCCGGTGCGTCCAGGGAAACCGCCGGCATCATGCCGCAGGAAAAGCCCCCGCGCCCGGCAAAGGAGGCGGTATCCCCAGGCAGAAACACGCTCCTTCCCTGAAGGGGCCCGGCCGTTCGAAGAACCAGGTCCGCAGCCTCCAGCGAACGGCACAGAAACCCCGAACCCAACCGACCTAGCCCTTGAAGAAGTGCCGGAAGCGCGCTCAGGCCCACATCAAAGAGCACGCCGTCTACATTGTCCAGGGAGAGCAGGTCAAACAAGATGTCGTTCAGGGTTTCGCCGTCGTACACCAATATCGACCCACCCTCTTCTGCAATGCACATCAGGTCTTTTCTTCTTTCTTTCCACCACATGGATTTCACCTCGTTGCATCCTATCCTCGAATACCATGTTTTTCATGGCCGTCCAACCTCGGAATACAAGGGTGTCAGCCTTGACATGGCTTCTTTAATGGGGAATCATCAGCCCATGCCGTTCATCGCCGATCTCCACATCCACTCGCGTTTTTCCCGGGCCACCTCCCGTTCCCTGGACGCCCCTCAGCTGGCTCTCTGGGCCGCCAAGAAAGGTATCTCCGTGGTGGGCACCGGCGACATCACTCACCCGGCCTGGCTCTCGGAGCTCCGGGAGTGCCTGGTGGACGCCGAAGAAGGGCTCTACCGGCTACGGCCGGATCTGGAGCGAGCCCTGCTCCACGATCTACCTGCGGCCTGCCGCCGACCCACCCGGTTCATGCTCTCAGGCGAGATCAGCTGCATCTACAAGAAGGACGGGAAGACCCGCAAGCTCCATCACCTCGTGCTCCTGCCCGACTTCGAAGCGGCCGCAGCCCTCAACAAGCGCCTGGACCGCATCGGGAACATCACCTCGGACGGTCGTCCCATCCTCGGACTCGACTCCCGGGATCTCCTGGAAATCGTGCTGGAGACAAACGAGCGCGCCTTTTTCATTCCCGCCCACATCTGGACGCCCTGGTTCAGCCTGTTCGGGTCCAAATCGGGCTTTGACACCCTGGAGGACTGCTTCGAGGACCTCTCACCCCACATTCACGCACTGGAGACCGGGCTTTCCTCCGATCCACCCATGAACCGGAGGCTCTCCGCCCTGGACAAGTACATTCTGGTTTCCAACTCGGACGCCCACTCCGCAACCAAGCTGGGCCGTGAGGCGAACCTCTTCGAAACCGACCCGGCGTACGAGCCCATGATCCGCGCCATGACAGACGGAACAGGATTTGTGGGCACCCTGGAGTTTTTTCCTGAAGAGGGCAAGTACCACCTGGACGGTCACAGAAAGTGCAAGGTCCGCCTGGAGCCGTGGGAGACCCGCGAGTCGGAGGGATTGTGTCCGGTATGCGGCGCACCCGTTACCGTGGGCGTGCTCAACCGGGTGGAGGAGCTGGCGGACCGCGAGGAGCCCGCTCTCCAGCGCCCCTTTCACAGCCTGATCCCTCTCACCGAGGTTCTGAGCGAACTCCTGTCCTGCGGATCCGGCACAAAAAAGGTGGCCGCCGCCTATGAGGCCCTGCTGGCAGACCTGGGACCCGAGCTGGACATCCTCATGTCCATCCCGCCGGAACGTATCGAGGTTTCCGGCGGGCCGCTGCTCGGCCGGGCCGTGGAGCGGATGCGCGCCAATCGAGTGATCCGGCTGGGAGGCTACGATGGAGAGTACGGCATAATCCGTATGTTTGAACCCTGGGAAAAGGATAAGTTATCCGGTCAAGGGGCACTGTTTGCACCACCCCTCAAAAAAAAGCCTCCGCAGCAGACCGAACCAAAGGCGGCGCGCAAGCGCTCTAAACCTGAAAGACCAGCAGCGGTCGAGCGTCCCTCCGAAGTTTCTCCTCAACCAGCGGACCCGATTCTGGACCCCTTGAACCCGTCCCAGAGACAGGCGGTTCTCCATGGCGGAGGGCACCTGCTAATCACAGCCGGGCCGGGTACGGGCAAAACCCTGACCCTGACCCATCGCATCGCACACATGATACGACAAGGTGAGTGTCTCCCTGAAAACGTGCTCGCTCTTACCTTCACGAACAAGGCCGCCGGGGAAATGCACGGGCGAATCTCCCGGCTCCTGGGAACCGCTGAATCTCAATGCCCAGTGCAGGTCTCCACGTTCCACCGCTTCGGATTGGACATCCTTCGAGAGGAAGGGCCCCGAATCGGAATACCCGGGGATTTCCGCATCTGCTCGGAGATGGATGCGGCCGAGTTCGCCCGCAAAGCGGTAAAGGAGGCCGGAGCTCCGCGGAGCGCGCTCAGACACCTGACGGCCCGCATGCCCCGGCTCAAGGTGTCTGACATCATGGGTCTGCAGCCGGAAGCCCGGAATATCGAGATACAACCCTGCTTTCATGTTTACCAGCGGACACTTCGCACCCTGGGCATGCTGGATCTGGACGACCTGGAAACAGAGACCTTGAGGCTGCTTCGCGGGCATCCTGATGTTTGCCGCACCCTGGGCAAGCGCTTCGGCCGGGTGTTCGTGGACGAGTACCAGGACACGAGCCCGGTGCAGGCCGCCGTCCTGGAGGTTTTGGTCCGGGTGGGCGGGTGCGAGATTACGGCCATCGGTGATCCGGACCAGGCGATCTACGGTTTTCGTGGAGCGGAGATGGCCCATTTCCACTCCTTTACCAAGGATTTTTCAGGGGCCGAGGCGCTCTCCCTGACGCGCAATTACCGCTCCACCAGGACCCTTCTTCAGGGAGCGGCCGGTGTGCTTCAAAAAGACGCACCCCTCGAGGGAGGCATCGGAGACGGGGAGCCCATTCGCATGAGTCCCTGCGCCACTCACCGCCAGGAGGCCGAGATGGTGGTGGAACAGATAGAGAAACTCTTGGGAGGAACCACATCCTTTTCCATGAACAGCGGCCGGGTCGCATCTTACGAAGGCTCCGGAGAGCTCGGCTTCGGCGACATGGCAGTGCTTTTCCGGCTGAACGCACAGGCCGAGGCCTTCGAGGAAGCGTTCACCCGGGCCGGCATCCCTTATGCCCTTTCGGGAGAGAAACCCCTGATAGCGAGGGAGCCGGTGCAACTCCTGTGGCGCTATTTTCTGGCCCTGGGCCATCCTGGAAATACGTTCTACCGGGAGGCCTACCTCCATCTCCTCGGGGACGCCACCCGGGGCGAACATAACCTGCAATCGTGCACCACCGTAGACCGCCTTCCGGACCTCGTGGACAACGCCGCCGCCCTGCACGGCCTGGACGGGCATGGCGGAGACGCGCCCGAGCCTCTCCGCCGTCTGCGGGCCCTGGCCGCGGCCTTCAAGGGTAACCTGCCCTCGTTCCTGGACGCGCTGGAACTGAACCGGGGCATTGACCATGAAACCCTGACCGGAGACCGGGTGGCGCTCATGACCTTTCACGCGGCCAAGGGCCTGGAGTGGCCCGTGGTCTTCCTCACCGGACTCGAGCACGGCATCCTGCCTTTCGAGATGTTCGGCGAAGCGGATGAAAAAGAAGAGCTGCGTCTCTTCTACGTTGCACTCACCCGGGCCGGCAAACAGGCGTTCCTCTCGTGGGCCGCACATCGCAGCCTGGGAGGGCGCAATCTGGAGCTCCCACCCTCCCGCTTCCTGCAACGCCTGCCCGAGGAACTCCACACCCCTGTCGACCGAAGCGCCTGGAAACCCAAGCGTCGCGAAGAGCAGCTACAGCTCTTCTGAGGTCTTAGGAGGCCAGCAAAAATAACTTGAACATCTTGCCTCCTTACTCTTCCAGGTCCACCTTGAGGGAGAGAAAATCGAGAAGGTCCTTTAGGGCAAGGATCCCTACTAAGCGCCCGTGGTCCACCACCATGAGCCGGCTCTCGCGGGAGCGGTTCATGGCTGAAAGCGCCTTGGTGGCATCCTCGTCCGGGGCGATGGTGTTGTCCGGAGAGCAGGAGGAGGACAGATCCCCTGCGGTTTTTCGAGCCCACTCGTCCCGGGGTACGCTCTTGACATCCCGGGTGGAGATGCAGCCCACGAGCCGCCCGTCTTCTGAAACCACAGGGTACATCTTGTGGTGATGCCGGTAGATGGCCTCCTCCACGAGCCGGTCCACGGTCATGGAAGGAGGAACGGTAACGGGATTTTCACTCATGAAGCGACGAACCGGCTCTCCTTCAAGGGCCCTGCGGGTGATGAGCCTCTGGTAGGACATGCGGGCCGCACTGTTCAGAAACATCCCGATCAAAACCCACCACATGCCTCCAATGAAGTTGCCTCGAAAGATGTTCAGGATGCCCATGAAGATCAGGAAGAAGCCGAAGGCGGAGCCCACGGCGGAAGAGACACGGGTGGCCCAGTGAATGTCCTTTTTCACTGCCCAGAGGATGGCCCGGAGGACCCGCCCCCCGTCCAGGGGGTAAGCAGGGACCAGGTTGAAACCGGCCAGGAGGGCGTTGATCAGCGCCAGATAGCCGATCACCGCGCGCGCAGGCGCTGAAATCAGGCCGTCTGCTCCGATGGAATAAAGCCCATAGAAGGTTAAAGCGATGGCGATGGACGCAAGAGGTCCGGCTGCAGCCATCATCAACTCGGTCCCCGGCTCGGGCGGTTCATCCTCCATCTCCGCCACCCCGCCGAAGATGAACAGGGTGATGCCCTTCATGGGCATACCGCGCTTCCGGGCCACCACAGAGTGGGAGAACTCGTGAAGGATGATGGAGACAAACAAGCCCGCCGCGCCGAGAATACCCATCATCCAGTAGGTCCCGGTGGATAGATCCTTGACCTGCATGGGAAAAAGCCCGGTGGAAAGAGACCATGCCACCAGAAACGCCAGTACGATCCAGCTCAGGTCGGCCTTGACCTCGAACCCCATAAGCCGAAACAGCTTTATTCCCCTGTCGAACATGGCTCCGCCTTTCTCTTTGTTCCCGAAAGAAGATCCGAATAGCAGGCTACCAAATCGGTCCGGCCTGCGCCACGCCTTCCGAGAACCGGTTACTCATCTAACCGCTCGAGCTCCAAGCTATCATAAGGAAATCCTGGAACTCGGGGAATAGGGTAGATCGTGTATTCCACATCCACCGGCCTGTAAAATGTCTCCCCTGAATTGACTGAAAGCCACCTTTACCGGCCGCCCGGGGACTACACCCACTGTGCGGCCAAAATACAGCACCCACCCTATTTTCCCCGTACATGGCGTGCGATTATCATGAAATCATTTCTTACTCGACAGGATTTCTCCTTATGAAACAGCGTACCCCTTCAGGCCTTTGTCGGGCCGGACATCCTATTCGCGGCGAAACGTCCATGACCCGTTTTGGGTTTGGGGTCACATTCGATGATGAAAAGCTCCAAACCACCTTGGCGGCCAAGCCGTTTTCACGGCTACGCCGCCGGAGCGCGGCGCGAAAAACCGAATCGTCCGAATCCGCTCCAAACACGGCAAAGGGCGGTACCCGCCCAGCGCAGGGAGAGCAGAGATGGAAGATCTGAACGTGATAATCGCCGGTGCGGCCGGCGAAGGCATACAAACCGTGGGGGACATCCTGGCCGCCGCCGTATCGGCTGAAGGATACGCGGTGTCCACCTGGAAGGAGTACGAGTCCAGGATTCGGGGGGGATTGAACAGCTACTCCTTACGGATGGCTGAGGAGCCACGTAACGCACCACTCGAGGAGGCCGATGTGCTTCTGGCCCTGAACCAGGATGCGGCAGGGAAGTACAAGGAGAGGCTCAAGCCCGAAGGGACGTTGCTGGTTCAGGATGCCGCAAAAGACCCGCAGGCGGTGGTGGTGGATTTCTCCGGCATCGCGGAGGAGATCGGCAAGAGGATCTACACCAACACCGTGGCCGTAGGCGCCCTGGCGGCGGTCCTGGGCATGGATCTGAAAGGCCTTCAGGAGGTCCTGAAACGGGTGTTCGAGAAGAAAGCCGAGGACGTGCAGGAGGCCAATCTCGTGGCGGCCGAAAAGGGGTTCCAGGCCGCGAATAAGCAGTGCGAGAACGCATGTCCCTGGTCCCTGAAGGGGATCGAGGGACGCTATCTGCTCATGACGGCCAACGACGCTATCCCCCTCGCAGCGGCCCATGCAGGATGTCGCTTCATTTCAGCCTATCCCATGACCCCTTCCACGGGAATCATCACCACCCTGGCCAAGGAACAGGACCTGCTCGGTGTATTCGCCGAGCAGGCCGAGGACGAAATCGCGGCTATCAACATGGCGGTCGGCGCCGGCTTTGCCGGGGCCCGGGCCATGACAGCCACCTCAGGCGGGGGATTCGCCTTGATGGTGGAAGGGATAAGCTTGGCGGGAATGACCGAGACCCCGGTGGTGATCGTGCTGGCCCAGCGGCCCGGCCCGGCGACGGGGCTCCCCACCCGAACAGGCCAGGGAGAGCTCCTGTTTGCCGTCAACTCAGGCCACGGGGAGTTCGCCAAGCTGGTGATGGCGCCTTCGGACCCCAGGGACGCCTTTTTCAAGACCGTCCGGGCCTTCAACCTGGCGGACAAGTACCAGACCCCTGTTATCCTGCTCACGGACCAGTTCCTGGCCGACTCCAGGTTTTCCATCGAGGAACTCGACCCGGACGAGGCCGGGGCCGAGTTCCACGAGGCGGATCCTTCGAAGATCGAGGATTACGAAAGATACCGGATCAAAGACAATGGAATCTCTCCCCGGCTCATTCCCGGCCGAAGCGAGCATCCGGTCGGGGCTGACAGCGACGAACACGACGAGCAGGGCCACATCACGGAAGACCTGGCAGGCACTGCCGTCCCCATGGCGAAAAAGAGGCTGGCCAAGATCGAAGGACTCCGCAAGGAGGTCCGGCCGCCGGAGGAGATCGGCCTGGACAAAGCCGACACGGTGCTCGTGGGTTGGGGCTCTTCCAGGGCGGCCCTCCTGGAAGCGATTGAACTTCTGGCCGGGGATGGCGTGAAGGCGGGCATGATCCATTTCACCGAGCTATGGCCCCTTCCCGACTACAGCTTTTCCGGCGACAAGCGCTACTTTACCGTGGAAAGCAACGCCACGGCCCAGCTCGCACGGCTGCTCCGGTCCGAGTACCAGGTTTCCTTCAAGGGGCACATCGGCCGAATCGACGGACTGCCTATGACGGCCGAACATATCAGGAGGACGTTTCATGACCGCAATGCGTGATTACAACAGCGAAGCCGAAAATCAGTGGTGCCCGGGGTGCCCCAACTTCGGCATCCTGGAGGCCTACAAGAAGGCCCTGGTGGAAATGGACCTTGCCCCGCACCGGATCTGCATGGTGTCGGGGATAGGTCAGGCCGCAAAGCTTCCCCACTACCTCCGCTGCAACTTCTTCAACGGCCTTCACGGCAGAGCCCTCCCTGTGGCCGTGGGGGTGTGGACGGCCAACCCGAAGCTGACCACCATTGTATCCACCGGAGACGGTGACTGTTACGGCGAGGGCGGAAATCACTTTCTCCACACCCTCCGCCGGAACCCCAACATCACCGTGGTTATCCACAACAACGAGATCTACGCCTTGACCAAGGGCCAGGCCTCGCCCACCACCCCGGAGGGGGAGAGGCGGACCCTCCAGATCCGAGGCGTGGAGGCCTCTCCGCTCAACATGCCGGCGGTGGCCGTTCTCCATGACTGCACCTTTGTGGCGCGGGGGTTTGCCGGGGATGTGGACCACCTGAAAAACCTGCTTGTGGCGGCGGTGAAGCATCCCGGCCTCTCCCTGGTGGACGTCATCCAGCCGTGCATCACCTGGGGCACCCGTCCGGTTCAGTGGTACAAGGAACGGGTGCGCAAACTGGGACGTGACCATGACCCGAGGGACCGTGACGCTGCGTTGAAAGCGGCCTTGGGAAAAGAGAACGAGTTTCCCATCGGGATACTCTACCGCACCGAGCCCAGGCCGGTCTTCGGCCGGGGCTTCCGGGAGGCAGTAACGGACGGCCCTCTCTGCGAGGCGCCGCCCAATCGGGAGGGGATTCAGGAGATCCTGTCTTCCTTTCGTACCGCAGAGGCCCCGGGTTGAACCCCGGGCAGGGCCGAACCGCTGAAGCTCCTCGCCGTACACCCCTTCGGGGGGCAATGCGCAAGCGGGGCGATCTCAAACCAGAGCCAAAGGAGGTACCATGCCGAATGTTCAAAAAATACTCTTTCCCATGGAACTCAGTGAACTGACAAACCAAATCGCACCATGGGTCGACCTGGCGGCTCGAAAGTTCGGAGCTGAAATCCACGTGCTCCACGTAATTCCGGATCCCGGGTACTGGGGCGTGGCTTACGGCATCAGCCCATCTCATATGGACGATGAACCGACCCTCATTCGAAAGTCCGAGGAAAAGGCAAAAGGTTTCTGCGACGAGCTTCTCGGTGAGGACCTCGACGTGAGCATTCGGGCGGTGGTGGGGGATCCCGTTGAGGAGATCCTGCGGTACATCGAAGCCGAATCCATCTCCCTGGTGGTGCTCGGCACTCATGGAAGACGTGGCTTGGAAAAGGTGGTCTTCGGATCGGTGGCGGACCGGGTCGTGAAATCCTCTCCGGTCCCGGTGCTCTCCGTCAACCCACATGCGAAAAACGCCTGATCGAAAAAGGGAGGCATGATGAGCGGGGCGACCCAATACGTGGCCTGGTTCGACGATCTCGGCTCGGGCGACGTGGCAAAGGTGGGAGGGAAGAACGAGTTTGGGGGACACCATACTTAATTCATCGGAGATCTGAGCGAATTTCGGGGGCAGCATGAATTAAGTATGGTGTCCCCCGAACTCTTATGGAACTGATGGCCTCGCAAAAAGTCAAAATACCGCGCCAAGCCGCAAAGGCTGCAAGGTGAACTGATTGATATTGAAAGATCTTTTCTTAGCGTCTTGGCGTCTTTGCGAGAGGATATAGTTCTTACGAATTAGTCATGGAACTCACGGAAAGACGCCGAACGAGATGAATGACAAGCAGGAAAAACGGCAGGGCGTGATCACCTCCATTCGAGGGAGCGTGGTGGATGCGAGATTTTCCGGCGATATTCCTCCCATGTTCCACGTTCTGGAGGGTGGAGACGAGGGTGATGTCGTTCTGGAGGTGGTGACCCACCTGGACGAACACACCGTGCGCAGCATCGCCCTCACCTCCACCCAGGGGCTGGCCGAAGGCTCGAGCGTGGTGGACCGCGGCCGGCCCCTGCGTGTTCCGGTGGGCGATCGGCTTCTCGGGCGCGTGTTCAACGTGTTCGGGGACACCGTGGACCGGGGTGAGGAGGTGACCGGGGGGGAATGGCGGTCCATTCACCAGGATCCCGTGCCCGTGGAGCGGCAGTCCACCACCTCCGATGTGTTCGTCACCGGGATCAAGGCCATCGACGTACTATCCCCGCTGGAGCTGGGCGGCAAAGCAGGCCTGTTCGGCGGTGCCGGCGTGGGAAAGACCGTCCTCATCATGGAGATGATCAACAACATGGTGGCCGGTCACGAAGGAGTGAGCCTGTTCTGCGGAATCGGCGAGCGGGTTCGGGAAGGGGAGGAGCTCTACCGGGAGATGAAGGAGGCCGGTGTGCTCGAGAACACGGTCATGGTGTTCGGTCAGATGAACGAACCGCCGGGCGCCCGCTTCCGGGTGGGTCATGCGGCCCTGACCATGGCGGAGTACTTCCGGGACGAGAAGCGCCAGGACGTCCTGCTCCTCATCGACAACATCTTCCGGTTCATTCAGGCGGGCATGGAGGTGTCCGGGCTGCTGGGTATGCTGCCTTCCCGGCTGGGATACCAGCCCACCCTGGGAACCGAGCTCGCCCAGCTGGAGGAACGGATCAGCAACACGGCCACAGGCGCCATAACCTCCATCCAGGCGGTGTACGTGCCGGCGGACGACTTCACCGATCCGGCCGCCGTGCACACCTTCGGACACCTCTCAGCCTCCATCGTCCTGTCCAGAAAAAAGGCGAGTGAGGGGCTCTACCCGGCCATAGACCCGCTCCAGTCCGGATCCAAGATGCTGGTCCCCCATGTGGTGGGGCAGCGTCACTACAGAATCGCCCGGGAGATGCGCAACACCCTGGCCAACTACGAAGAGCTCAAGGACATCATCGCCATGCTGGGGATGGAGGAGCTCTCCCGGGAGGACCGAAGCACGGTGAACCGGGCAAGGAGACTGGAGCGTTTTCTGACCCAGCCGTTTTACGTGACTGAGCAGTTCACGGGCATGGAAGGAAAGATGGTTTCCCTGGAAAACGCCCTGGACGGCTGCGAGAGGATCCTGAACGACGAGATGGCGGACGCACCCGAGCGGGCCCTGTACATGATCGGAAAGATCGAGGAGTCAAAGGAGAAAACCGGATGATGCGGCTCCGGATTTTATTACCCGCAGAGATCCTGCTGGACCAAAACGCAGCCAAGGTGACCGCCGAGGGCCTGGACGGGCACTTCTGCCTGCTGCCCAACCACATCGACTTCACCTCCCTCCTGGTGCCGGGGCTGTTTTCCTACGAGGACGACGAAGGCCGTGAGATCTTCCTGGCCGTGGACCAGGGCGTCCTGGTCAAGGTGGGCTCGGACGTTATGGTTTCGGCGAGGGACGCGGTGGAGGGCGACGACCTGGGGACGCTGGAGCGTACGATCCAGGATAAATTCCAGGTAATGGACGAACGTGAGAAGACCGAGCTGTCGGCCGTGGCCAAGATCGAGGCCAACTTCGTGCGGCGGTTCCTGGAGCTGCAGAGACATGGGTGAGAAAGACAAGCGGACCTGGCCCGAGGAGGTGGGCGTAAAGGAACAGCGAAAGCTGCGTGCCCGAAAGGAGGATCAAGGCGTGTGGTTCGGCCTGGGCATGTTCGGTCTGGTGGGCTGGTCCGTGGCCATCCCCACTCTCATGGGTATCGCCCTGGGCGTGTGGCTGGACCGCAAATGGGAGAGCACGGCCTCCTGGACCCTCACCGGAGTCTTTGTGGGAGTATTCGTGGGCTGCCTGAACGCCTGGTACTGGATCAAACGGGAAAGCCGGAAGGAGTAGAGAGGTGAGAGGTGGCGGTGAGGGGTGACAGGGAAAAAAGAAAATAGAAATGTTTTAAAAACAGAGAAAACAGGGCATAGTGAAGGGTAACTGAAGACGGAGGAGGCGTCATGATCGGAACACCCATGGGTTACTTGTTAGCGTTCGCCGCGGGAATCGCCATCGGAGGGTTTTACTTCGCCGGGCTCTGGTGGACGGTGCGCCGGCTTCCCGGTCTGCGCAGTCCTGCGGCCTGGGTGGCGGGAAGCTTCATGGTTCGAGCCGGGCTGAGCCTGCTGGGCTTCTACGTCATTCTTCAGGGGGGGTGGCCCCTGTTGTTTGCAGCCCTGGCGGGTTTTATCCTTATCAGGCTGGCTGCGGTGCACCGGCTGAAGCCCGGACCTCCGGGTCCGGCCCTCGAGCATAGCGGTAAATAGGAGATCCAAGACTTGGATATCAAGGACATCACGCCTGATCAAATCGTCTTCTGGGAGTGGGGTTTCGTCCACCTGAATCTGACCATTGTGGTCACATGGGGCGTCATGGCGCTCATGGTGCTGGGGGCTTGGCTCATCACGCGCCGCCTGAGCTCCGACCTGCCCCTGCGCCGATGGGAAAACCTGCTGGAAATCCTGGTCCAGGGCATGGAGAAAGAGATCCGGGAGGTCTCCCGTCAGGCGCCCAGGCCTTACATCCCCTTCGTAGGGACCTTGTTCCTGTTCATTCTGGTCTCCAACATCCTCAACGTGGTACCGGGCTACGTGGCCCCCACCGCATCCCTTTCCACCACAGCGGGACTGGCCATCTGCGTCTTCGTGGCGGTGCCCGGCTACGGCATCCGGAGCAGCGGTCTCAAGGAGTATCTCAAGCAGTACGTAAAGCCCACGGTGATCATGCTCCCTTTCAATATCATGGGGGAGCTCTCCCGGACCCTGGCCCTGGCGGTCCGTTTGTTCGGAAACATGATGAGCGGCAGCAAGATAGTGGCGATCCTGCTGGCCCTCACCCCCATCCTGTTCCCCGTGGTCATGAACGCCCTGGGGCTCCTGACCGGGGTGATCCAGGCCTACATCTTCGCCATCCTCGCCATGGTGTACATCGCCTCCGGGACCCGGGCACGGCAGGAGCGCGAGAAGAAGCAGGCCGATTCGACAGGAGAGAAAGGAGAGCAAGAATAATGGAAGGAATCTCACTCATAGGCATGGCCTCGGTCCTTTCCGCAGGCCTCACCATCGGCATCGGCGCCATCGGCCCGGCCATCGGCGAAGGCCGGGCCGTGGCTCAGGCCCTCAGCTCCATTGCGCAGCAGCCTGACGAGATGAACAGCATCACGCGAACGCTCTTCGTGGGCCTGGCCATGATCGAGTCCACGGCCATTTATGCCTTTGTCGTGTCCATGATCATCATTTTCGCCAACCCCTTCTGGGACTACGTGGTCGCCAACGCCGGAGGATAGATCGTGCTCATCGACTGGTTCACCGTCGCCGCCCAAATCGTCAATTTCCTGATTCTGGTCTTCCTGCTCAAGCACTTTCTCTACGACCGCATCCTTCAGGCCATGGACAAGCGGGAGGAGAGGATTCGAAACCGCCTGGAAGAGGCCGAAAGCAAGAAGGAGGAAGCGGAGCAGGAGTCGGAGTCCCTTCGCAAGGAGCGGAAGGAGCTGGAGAAGAAGCGCGAAGACATCATCGCCGAGGCCAGGGACGAGGCCGAGCAGGAAAAGAAACGGATGGTGCGCGAGGCCAGGGAGCAGGTGCAATCCATGCGCCGCAGCTGGCAGGAGTCGCTGGACCGGGAGAAGTCCGCCTTCACCCGGGAGTTGAGGCGGATGGCGGGAAGGGAGGTCTACGCCGTCTGCCGAAAGGCTCTTCAGGACCTGGCCGACGCTGAGGTGGAAGAGCAGATGATTCAGGTCTTTCTCGAGCATCTGGCCGGGCTGGACCGACAGGAGCTGGACGCCATGGCCGAGGCCGCCCGTGCCGATGACAATGGGGTCACGGTACGAAGCAGCTTTCAGATGCCCGCCGGCCTGAAGCAGAAAACGACCCGCGAGATTCACGAGCGTATGGGGGATGATATCGAGGTGGAATACGAGACCGACGAGAACGGGTCGCCCGGGATCGAGCTGCGCATGAAGGGAAGAAAGCTGGCCTGGGGGTTCGAGGACTACCTGGACAATCTCGAGCAGGAGGCCGGACGGGCGATCGAGGCGGAAGCCGAGAAGGATGCGAAGGGGAAGGCGCAGGAGGAGAACCAGGAGAAGGCATGATCGAACAACCGTCATCACCCCTTCAGAATCTGCTGGAAGGCACCTTCCGGGTCATGGACAAGGCCCTTCAGGACCACGATTCCCGGCCGAGGAGCCGGGAGGTGGGAACCGTAGCCTACGTGGGTCCCGGGGTCGTCCGTGTAACCGGTCTTCAGGGGGTTCGATCACGCGAGCTTCTCCGCTTTCCCGGCGACCGGCTGGGCCTGGCCCTCAACGTGAGCGAGACCGAGATCGGGGTGGTGCTCATGGACGAGAGCGGCGACCTAGAGGCCGGGGACGAGGTGCGCCGGACCCACCGAGTGCCGGAGATCCCGGTGGGCGAGGAGCTGCTGGGCCGAGTGGTGGATGCCCAGGGCAGACCTCAGGACGGCCGTGGACCCTTGAGGGTGGAGCGAACCGTGCCCCTGGAACGACCCGGCCCGGCCATCATGGACCGATTGCCCGTTACGGTCCCGCTTCAGACGGGCCTCAAGGTGGTGGACGCCCTGATCCCCATCGGGCGGGGCCAGCGGGAGCTCATCGTAGGGGACCGTCAGACCGGCAAGACCGCTATAGCCGTGGACACCATTCTCAACCAGAAGGACACGGGCGTGATCTGTATTTACTGCGCTGTGGGGAAACGGGCATCGGCCGTGGCCAAGGTCATGGATGATCTTGGAAAAAACAACGCCCTGGAGTACAGCGTCATTCTCATGGCCACAGAAGAGGACCCGCCCGGTCTCCAGTTTCTCACCCCTTATGCCGCGGCCTCGTTGGGTGAGTACTTCATGGAACAGGGCCGGGACGCCCTCGTGGTTCTGGACGATCTCACCCGGCACGCCCGCGCTTACAGGGAGCTGTCTCTCCTGCTCCGCCGCCCTCCCGGCCGTGAGGCCTTTCCCGGCGACATCTTCTACATCCACTCCCGGCTTTTGGAGCGCTTCACCCATTTGCGGGATGAACTGGGAGGTGGATCCCTGACGGCCCTTCCCGTCGTGGAAACCGAGGCCCAGAACATTTCCGCATACATTCCCACCAACCTGATCTCCATCACGGACGGTCAAATCTACCTTTCTCCCGACCTGTTCCGAAAGGGCGTGCTTCCTGCGGTGGACGTAGGAAGATCCGTGTCCCGGGTGGGGGGAAAGACCCAGCTGAAGGCCTACCGCGCAGTGGCGGGCGAGCTGAGGCTGGCCTATTCTCAGTTCGAGGAGCTGGAGGCCTTTGCCCGGTTCGGAACCCAGCTGGATGAGGACACCCGCCAGACCCTCAGACGCGGTCGCAGGGTCCGCGAGGTCCTGAAACAGCTGCAGTACGCCCCCCTTCCCGTAGCCGAGCAGATCGCGGCCCTGGTGGCGGTAAAGGAGGGGGTCTTTGACAGCCTGCCGGAGGACGAGGTGGCGGATGCGGAACACCGGGTCAGGAAGGCCGTCACCGAGCGGTTGAGCGACCTTTGCGATCGCATGTCCAAGGGGGATGAGCTGAAGGACGAGGACCTGGAGTCCCTTGCCCGGACCGCAAGAGAGGCCGTGGGGACCGAGAAAGAGACGGACCATGGAGACGGTTGAGAGCCTCAAGCGGAGAATCGAGAGCACAGAGGACCTCCAGTCAGTGGTCAAGACCATGAAGGCCCTGGCCGCGGTTAAGATCCGGCAGTTCGAACGGGCGGCCGAGTCCCTCGAGGAGTACCACCACACCGTGGAGATGGGGCTTCGAGCCGTGTTCCAGGGCGGCGCCGCCGGGCAGGTGGTCACCCGCGAGGGATCGGGCCGGGTTCCGGGCGGCGTGGTGTTCGGTTCCGACCAGGGCATGTGCGGCCAGCTCAACGACCAGGTGGTAGGGCATGCCATGGCGCATCTGGAAGGACTAGAGGCCGATCCGGGGAAACGGGTCGTGCTTGCCGTCGGCGACCGCGTACGGGCGAGGCTGGAGGAACGAGGCCAGCCGGTGGAGGCCGGCATGGTCGTTCCCGGGGGTGTACAGGGAATCACGCCCAGGGTGCGGGATCTCCTCCTCAAGATCACCACATGGCAGGAAGAGCGGGGGGTGGACCGGGTCATCCTGTTCCATAGCGAACCCCTTTCAGGTGCCTCCTACCGCCCTCGCACCGTGGAGCTGCTTCCGCTGGACCAGGCCTGGCTGGAACAGCTCCACAAGACCCCCTGGCCCACCCGCGCCCTGCCCCTGTTCCGCGGCGACCCTCAGGCGCTCTTTTCCGGGCTGATCCGCGAGTACCTGTTCGTGGCCCTGTTTCGAGCCTTTGCCCAGTCCCTGGCCAGCGAAAACGCCAGCCGGCTGGCCTCCATGCAGGGCGCGGAGAAAAACATCGACGAAAAACTGGCCGAGCTCCAGAACCGATTCCACCAACAGCGGCAGATGTCCATCACCGAGGAACTTCTGGACATCGTGGCGGGCTTCGAGGCGCTGAGCGGGGAGCAACACTGACCACCATCCCCAGCCGGTGCGACCCCAAGAAAGGAGGTCGATTTGAAACGTATCGTAACACTCACCATGAATCCCTGCATCGACATCAACGCCGTCGTGGACCGAGTGGTGCCCGAGCATAAGCTGCGTTGCGAATCTTCGAGGTATGAGCCGGGAGGCGGGGGAGTCAATGTCTCCCGGGCGGTGAAAAAGCTGGGGGGTGAGTCGGCTGCACTTATGCCCGCAGGCGGGGCTCATGGACAGCTTCTGCAGGATCTTCTGGACCGGGAAGGCGTGGACCGGGACATCGTGTCCATACAGGATTGGACCAGGGAAAGTTTTATTGCTTTTGAATCATATACCGGGCTGCAGTATCGGTTCAGCCTGCCCGGTCCCCATCTCCGCCGGGAGGAGTGGAGCCGCTGCCTCGACCGCATCGACGGGCTTTGCGCGGAGGAAGGGCTCATCGTGGCCAGCGGAGGACTGCCCCAGGGCGTGCCGGAGGATTTCTACGCGCGGCTGGCTCGAACCTGCCGGGACAAGTGTTTCCGGCTGGTGCTGGACACATCCGGTGCTGCGCTTAGAAAGGCCCTGGACGCACACCCCTTCCTGATCAAGCCCAATCTGCGCGAGCTGAAGGGCATGGCGGGCAAGGAGCTCGAAAGCGATGCCGAGATCGAATCATTCGCCCGAAAGCTCGTGGAAGAACAAAAAAGCGAGGTGGTGGTGGTCTCTCTGGGTGCGGCCGGCGCACTCGTAACCTGGAAGGACGGGCAGCTGACCATCCCCTCCCCCACCGTACCCATAAAGAGCAAGGTAGGGGCCGGCGACAGCATGGTAGGAGGACTGGTCCTGGCCCTGGACCGGGGAATGACCCTGGAGGACGCCGCCCGCTTCGGAGTGGCGAGCGGCGCCGCGGCCGTCATGACCCCGGGAACGGAGCTATGCCGCAGGGAAGATGCGGAGCGTCTCTACGCGTCCATGTCCGGCGACCGGAAGGGATAACCCGCCCGGACGCCGGTTACTCCTCCGGAAACTTCAGACTCACCAGCTCGCCGGATTCCTTTTGCTTCAGCTTGACATCGATCTCCACGCTGTCCTTGCGCACCCCCATGATCAGGGGCATCTTGCCCTTGTCCCCCTCGATGTGGGTCATGGCCCGAACAGCCTGCAGGATGTTCGCGCCCACGGCCGGGCCCGGTGAGGGCAGATCCTTGTAGCGGTATTCCGCCCGGACCGACACATCCCCTTCCGGGGTACGCAGGACGGTGATCTTTTTCGCCTTGTTGTTGATGCCGTGGAGCGTGGCCAGGGCCAGCCATTTTTCCGCGGCCTCCTCCAGGTCCTCGTCGCTCGAGATCCTGGACATCTCCTCGAGCGGATCAGTGGTGGCGTAACAGTCGATCATCTCCTGGACCTTGACGTGGACGTTCTCCTTGTCTCTCAACGGTGCCTCCTTTCAGGGTGTCACATATCACCCATTGTCCTTTTTCTTCTCTTCCTGTTCCGTCTCGAACTCGCCTTCCCGGGCGTCGTCGCAAGGCTCGTCCTCGTCCTCCCCTCGGAGGTGCTCGTAATCGGCGGCCGTCCTGCACACGGGCATCGGAACCTCTCCCTCCCCATTCTTGTTCTTCGTGTTGCGGCGTTCCTTTTCTTCCGTTTCTTCCTTTGGGTCCGTCACCTCGGAACCTCCTTTTCCGTGCGGTTCTCGCATAGCTCTTCTCGCCCCGGGCAAAGACTCGGCAGACGGAAGAGGCCGATCTGTCTCTACATATACACAGGGTAAGCGGATAGGGGAATGGGGTCGGGCCTGTATTCGAGGGAGGGGTCCGTGGTAGTGTCCGAATCTATACTTGCTGCTCCTCGATCAACTCGAGCAGCACTCCAGGCTCCACAGGTACGCAGAAGGCCCGGACCGGGTTTCCTTTGGGCGGGCGTAAGCTCCAGACACGTACTGAGGGCGATCCCCCGTCCAAAAATTTTCAGTGTGTCATCGAACGTTTGATCTAGAGTCAAGAAAAAAATAATGGCCTCCCTGTTGGTCCTCAGGGGGCCATTATTCGTAAGGTCTGTGGTCTAAGCCGCCGGTTCTTCCTTCTGCCGGGCGATTTCCCGCTTCTGAATGGTGTCCAGGTAGGAATCCAACTCCTGGATGTCCTTGAAAATTTGCATGCTCGGCAGGGCGTTGATTATGTCGAACACCTTCTGGATCTGGGGTTTGAGGTTGCTCATGACATATGCGCCGCCATGCCCGTCGACCGCCTTGGCCGCCTTGAACAGGACCCGCAGGCCGGCGCTGCTGATGTATTCCAGCCCTGCCATGTCAAAGGCCAGAACTCTGGTTGACGGTGCAATTAGATTTGCAAGCACGTCCTCCAGCACGGTGTAGGTGTTGGAGTCGAGAAAACCCCTGGGCCGGACTACGAACATCCCCTCCGCCCTCTCCTCCCATGTGACCTTGAGATCCATGGCGCTCCCTCCTGTTGATGTCCCCACTCTCCGGCCTGCGACCGCGGCCGGCCCTTAATGCTTGAAGGCCCGCTGCCCTGTGAACACCATGGTGGCGGGCGGATCCGCCTCGTTGCAGGCCTGGATCACCTCCCAGTCCCGGAGCGATCCCCCGGGCTGCACGATGGCCCGCACCCCCTCCTTGAGGGCCACGTCCACCCCGTCCCGGAAGGGGAAGAAGGCGTCCGACACCATGGCCGCACCGATGAGCCCCCCTTTGGCCTTCCGCGTCTCCTCGTCGATCTCCCCGATTCGGGCCCGGTCCCGGTCCCCGCGGTCCACCTGTAGCAGCAGGTCCTTATAGGAAATCCCGTGCATGCGAAAGCAGAGGGCGTCCGCGTACTTGGTGTACGCCTTGAAGATGGCGATCTCGGCCACCCCCACGCGATCTTGCTCCCCAGTGCCGATCCCCACGGTGACCCCGTCCTTCACGTAGATCACCGAGTTGGACGTGATTCCCTGCTCCACCTGCCAGCCGAAGAGGAGATCCGCGTACTCGGCCTCGTTGGGGGCTCGCTCGATGACGACTGTCTCGCTTTTGTAATCGGCCGACGCGAGCGTGAGGTCGTCTCGCGTGCGGATACGGTTGAGTGGGGACTGCTGCACGATGATTCCGCCGTCCATCAAGCCCTTGAAGTCCACAAACCGGGCGCCGGCGTACTCAGAGAGCCGGTCCATGCGCGGAATCTGCAGGATACGAAGATTGGTCCGACGCTTAAGCACGTCCACCGTCCCATCCAGATAATCCGGGGCAGCCACCACTTCCAGATAGTTCTCCGCCACGCTCTCTGCGGTCATGCGGTCCACGGCCCTGTTGAAGAGCGCGCAGCCCCCAAAGGCCGCGATCCGGTCCGCTGCGTTAGCCTTCTGGTAGGCCTCGGCCAGGGTTCCGCCGTAGGCCACGCCGCAGGGATTGTTGTGTTTCACGATCACCGCAGCCGGCCTCGCGTCCAGGTAGCGCATGATGTTCAGGGCATTGTCCACATCGGTTAGGTTGGTCTTGCCCGGATGCTTTCCGGCCTGGAGCATGTCCTCCTCGGTGACGGCCGAAACCAGGCCGCGGCCGGCCTCGATGAACCGGCACTCGCCCAGGACCAGGTTTCCGTTCACCAGCTCATAGAGGGCGGCCTCCTGCCCCGGGTTCTCCCCATAGCGAAGGCCCTTTTCAATGAGCTCCCCTCTTTCGTCCGGGATCTTCCAGGTACGCTTCCGGTAAACCAGGGTCTGGTCCCCGAAGGAAACAGTGATCACCGGGGGAAAGTGGTCGTCCATGAGGGTGCGGTACATTTTCTTCAGGTCTTCGGACATCCGACCTCCTTGTTCAAATCAGGTTCCCGCTATAGGGCGGCAGGCCGCCTCAGCGCTTGTGCTTTTCCACATAGGCATAGGCATTGTGGTTGTGAATGGACTCGAAGTTCTCAGACTCCACGGCGAACCAGGTGATGTTGGTGTCCCCATTGAGCTTCTGGGCGATATCACGAACGATGTCCTCCACAAACATGGGCTTCAGGTAGGCGTGTTCGGTGACATACTTCTCGTCCTCGCGCTTTAGAACGCTGAAGACCTCGGCCGAGGCCGATTCCTCCACAAGGCGGATAAGATCCTCGATCCACACAAACTTCTTGAAACGCACCTGTAGACGCACCTCTCCACGCTGGTTGTGGGCCCCGAAATCGCTGATCTCCTTGGAGCACGGACATAATGTGCAGACCGGGACCCGGATTATCAGGGCCAGGTCCTTGCCGGCGTTGAGTGATCCTTTGATGGTGCACTTGTACTGCATCAGGCCCTCGCTCCGAGTCACCGGGGCCTCTTTCTTTATAAAATAGGGAAAGGTAATCTCCATGTGAGCGCTCTCGGCGTTCAAACGCTTCTTCATCTCTTCCATTATGTCAGGGAAGCTCTGAAGGGAGATACGCCGGCTGTGCTCATTGAGGATCTCCACAAACCGGCTCATGTGGGTGCCCTTGTAGTGCCTAGGCAGGTTCACATACATGTTGATCTTGGCGATGGTCTGCTGCTCGCCCAGGTTCTTGTCGAGCACCGTGATGGGATACCGAATCCCCTTCACACCCACCTGGTCAATGTCGATATTCCGATCGTCATGGTGGTTCTGAGTGTCTTTCACAGCCGCCTCTTGGGATCCTTGCGAGGATGGCACATTATTTCCCCCCGCCCGGCCAAAGTCAACCCCAACCGAAGCCCCTTTCCACCCAATCCCTAATAGGTTTACAGCGGTCTTTCCAACTTGATTTCACTCGCAAATGATTGTAGGTTGAAAGCATAATGGCCGCATCAAAAAAATCGGGGCGTGGCGCAGCCTGGTAGCGCACCTGCTTTGGGAGCAGGGTGTCGGAGG
>CAZQCK010000023.1:0-33441 GCA_964591925.1 uncultured Desulfobacterales bacterium | reverse complement strand
AGGACCTCATTGCGATAATCCTCGGACTGGTGATCGAAAAGGTCCCAGGAGGGCATGCTCACCACGCGGGGCCTCTTTCCCTCCTGCTCCAGAAGTTCGGCCGCCTCCAGAGCCGTGTGGACCTCGGACCCCGAGGCCATGAGGATGACGTCAGGCCGGCCGTTTCGGGGATCGCGGAGCACATACGCGCCGCGCTGAAGCCCGTCCGCCGGGGCGAGCGTCTTACGGTCGAGGGTGGGCACGCCTTGCCGCGTCAGGCTGAGGAGGGTGGGGCCGCCATTTTTGCGCAGGGCAGCCAGCCAGGCCTTCGCGGTTTCGTTGGCGTCGCAGGGCCGGATTACGGTAAGGCCGGGGACTGCGCGGAGACCGGCCAGTTGTTCAATGGGTTGGTGGGTGGGCCCGTCCTCGCCCAGGCCGATGCTGTCGTGGGTCATGACGTAGAGAACCTGGAGACCCATCATGGCGGCCAGGCGGATCGGGGGGCGCATGTAATCCGAAAAAATGAGAAAGGTTCCGCCGTAAGGGATGAGCCCCCCGTGAAGGGCAATGCCGTTCATCACCCCACCCATGGCGTGCTCGCGAACACCGAAGTGTATGTTTCGCCCCTGGTATTGCCCGGGCTGAAACACGGGCTCATCCTGGACCACGGTCTTGTTAGAGGGAGAGAGGTCGGCGGATCCTCCGATCAGATTCCGAATGCGGGGGGCCACGGCATTGAGGACCCGTCCGGACGCGGCCCGCGTGGCCGGGCCCTTGGCATCGGGCTCAAAGGCCGGGATCAGATCTTTCAGGTCGCGGGGCAGCTCTTTTCGCATCCACCGATCCCATTCATCGGCCAGGTCGGGAAACTCCTTTCGATAGGCTTCCATGCGAGACTGCCAAGCCTCACTCCATGCGCGACCTCGTTCCACTGCCTGCATGAAGTGTTCGAGCGCTTGATCCGGAACGTGAA
Source organism: uncultured Desulfobacterales bacterium (assembly GCA_964591925.1). Taxonomy (GTDB): domain Bacteria; phylum Desulfobacterota; class DSM-4660; order Desulfatiglandales; family HGW-15; genus JAIPEI01. Next base: position 32,489 of record CAZQCK010000023.1, on the reverse strand, counting down.
AGGGTGGGTCCAGCGGCCATTTCAAGTATTCCTTGGTGCGCTGGATTTCATTTGTCCCCAGGGGTTCTCCATGGGCCGAGGCCTGATCCTGTTTGCCGGGGCTGCCGAACCCGATGTGTGTCCTCACGGCGATGAAAGAGGGGCGCTTTTCCTCTGTTTGGGCCGCCCGCAAGGCCTGTTCCAGGGCCTCGATGTCGTTTCCATCCTCCACACGCTGGACATGCCATCCGTAGGCACGATAGCGTGCCTCGCGGTCTTCCGTGAACGATAGATCGGTGCTGCCGTCGATGGTGATCCGATTGTCGTCGTAAAGGCAGATCAGCTTACCCAGCTCGAGATGCCCGGCCAGCGAAGAGGCTTCATGGGTCACCCCTTCCATGAGGTCCCCGTCTCCTGCCAGGACATAGGTCCGATGGTTTACGATTTCGTGCCCCGGCCGGTTGAACGTCGCCGCCAGAAAAGCTTCGGCCATGGCCATGCCCACAGCGTTCACCAGCCCTTGACCCAGAGGACCGGTGGTGGTTTCCACTGCGGGGGTGTGGCCGTACTCCGGGTGTCCCGGGGTGCGGCTGCCCCACTGCCGGAAGTTCCGGAGCTCCTCCATGCCGAGATCATAACCGGTGAGGTGGAGCAGAGAGTAGAGGAGCATGGAGCCGTGTCCGGCGGAGAGCACGAATCGATCGCGATCAGGCCAGTCAGGCCGGTTCGGATCGTGCTTGAGCAGGCGAGTCCAAAGTACATAGGCTGTGGCGGCGGCGCCCATGGGAAGCCCAGGGTGGCCTGATCGAGCCCGTTCCACGCCGTCAGCGGAAAGCATGCGGATCGTGTTGATGCAAAGGGTGTCCACATCAGAAGTCATCGATTTTCCCCCTCTTCCAAATCATCTTGTTTCGGTCTACAATGCCGGGGCGTACTTTATCGTATCAGGACCGGGTGTCAAGGCGCTTTGAGAGACCGGCTCAATTCAGGAGCAACAATGGCGCGAAGAAGAGGTTGCCGCCCTGACGGCTGCATAAAGGAGAAGAAACATGTCCGATGAACAGATTACCGTGGCGCATCTTCGCAAGGTGCGCATTCGTATCGACCCTTTGGGAGAGGGTGCATTTCCAGGGGACGGAGACCGCGCATTGACGTATCAATTCATCTTCGGAATCGGAAGCAGCGGGCTTTCTCCTCTGGAGATGGAGCTCCATGGAAAGGCGCCGGGGGAGGAGATCCTCCTCCCGGTCCCGCCGGAGGGGATGGAAGCCCTGTTCGGCCATCTCGCGCTTCCGGCGTTCCCCGTTCAGCAGGACAAAGAACCCGCTCGCATTCGGCTCATCGTGGAAAGGGTGTCACCGGCGGAAGAGCGCGAGGTGGTTCAGGCCATGTCCGAGGTGGCCGCATGCGGGTGCGGGTGCGGTGGACACTGATTCTTCAGGTATCGCGGGCACACGGCCGTAAGTTTCAGGCGTCGCCGTGCTCCTGCATGAGATCGTGGAGCCGCCGGGCGTCATCTTCCCGGGACGCGTGCAGTGACGACCTTGATTCCGGAGCCAGTAGCCCCGTTCGCTCGAGGACGCTTCCAATGAGGGTGGACGGTTCTTTCGAGTAGATCTCCCGCAGGGCCTCCAGGTACCGGCCTAACTCCCAAATGCTCTTCAACTGATCGGGATAGGCCTGCTCGTTTCCGTTCGTCCCAAGGGAAGAGTCGGTGATTCTCCGCCAGGCCGCCGGAGCCAGGTTGGCGCCGGCGGAGAGGACACCGTGCCGGCTGGGGTGATTCAGAAAGGAGCCCTCGTCTCCGTCATAGACGCGAAAATCGCCTCGAAAGCGTACGGCCTTCTGGTAGTTTCGCGCCCTGTCCAGGGAGCCGCGGAAGACGAGTGCGCGAACGCCTTCCAGGTGGGCAACTTCTTTAAGGACGGAGGTTCGAATGTTGGCCCGCTTCAGGGGGCGGGCGGCACGCTTGACACGTTCAGGGTCGTTGAACAGAAGCAGGGGCCGGGAGGTGAACGAGGTGATGTTCTTGCAGTGTCGCGGCAGGCCGCGATTGCTGTGGTAGATGAGGGGAGTGTCCAGCCAATAGAGAGGGCCTTTGTACCCTTCTTTCTCAGCCCCCTTTTCCAGGACTTCCAGCATTGAAGAGGTTTCTTCCTGAGTGCCCCCGGTGATCCATAAGATAAGGGAAATGCGTCCCTTCACCCGGCGCATTGTGGAGAGAAGCATGTCCAGGCGCTGGGCCTGCCCCAGGGCCGGGCCCATCCCGGCGTCCGGGCCGCACAGGAGCGCGGCGTCCACATAGGGCACCACACGATCCAGCAGTCGATCCAGGTTTGATCCTTCCACCTTGCCGTTGGATCCGATCGGCGTGATCAGATCAATGATCAGGCCTTTGGGGGATGCTGAACCCGCCATTGAGTTTAAACTCCTCCCTGCCCAGGAGATCGTGCAGGTGAACCACTCCAAGAACTCGTTTTTGCTGGTCTAAAATGGCCAGAAGTGTGATGGCGAACACCTCCATCAACGCCAGGGCCTCCGCGGCGGTCTGATCTTGGTGCACGGTTTTAGGAGAAGGAGACATCAAGTCCCCCGCCTTGAGGTGCTGTACGTCCGGGTCCTGGGAAAGTGAACGCCGCAGGTCTCCGTCCGTGATGATGCCGGCCAGCCGCTGTTCATCATCCACCACCAGTGTGCCTCCGAGATGCTTGGCGTTCATTTCCCCGATCACCTCGGAAAAAGCGTCCTCCACGGTGACCATTGGGATGTTGTCGTCTGTGAGCATCACCTCTCTGACCTTTGTGGAGAGGCGCTCCCCCAGGCTTCCGCCGGGGTGGAACCTGCGAAAGTCCTGCCGGTTGAATCGCCGGCTGTGGATCAGGGCCACCGCCAGGGCGTCTCCCATGGCCAGGGCGGCCGTTGTGCTGGCGGTGGGGGCAAGGCCCAGGGGGCAGGCCTCACGTTCCACCCCGACGTCGATGACCACGTCACTCTCTCTCGCCATGGCGGAGTCGAGACCTCCGGTCATGGCGATGATTCGCGCCCTCATGCCTTTGAGGATGGGAAGGAGATTGTTGATTTCCACCGTGTTGCCGCTGTTGGAAATGGCCACGACCACCTCGTCTTGTGTCACCATTCCCAGATCGCCGTGAATCGCCTCGGCAGGATGGAGAAAGAGGGAGGGGGTGCCTGTGCTGTTGAGGGTGGCTGAAATCTTTCGGGCGACAAGGCCCGACTTCCCCATGCCGGTCAGGATGACCCGGCCCTTGGATTCCAGGATCATTCGGACGGCCTTTTCGAACTCCGGCCCCACCCGATCCACCAGATCCAGGATCGCCTGGGCCTCGATTTTCAGGACTTCCTTGACTTGCTCCAGAATCATGACAGAGTTTCCGGCGTGTTTTGATGGGTTTGCGCTAAATTCTCTTATCACGAACAGCGGCCGGCCACAAGGATCTTCCGAACTCCACTAAAACTCCGATATAAGGAATAAGGCGAATATAGGCTTGGCGAGAGTTCCGGGGACACCATACTTAATTCACAAAGGCGCAACGTGCTTTTGTAATGGTGTTTTTTGAATTAAGTATGGTGTCCCCGGAACTCCTCATGGTGAACCTTAAAAGGGGGGTGCAGGCGTACTTGAAAAGCCTCCGGAGGGGTGTTAAAGGTAACTGAATCAAAGGAGAGATATTCCATGAAGATCCAGGATTTTCCTGATGACATCCGGTCCTCGCTCATTCCGGTCCCTTCGGGCCGCATGAGCTACCGCTGTCTTGGTTGTGCCGCAGAGTATGGGATCGACCGCCTGCTCTACACCTGTCCCGCGTGCGGAAGCGTGCTTCTGCTTGAGAACCGGGAGTTCGATCGGGTCAAAGAAACGGAAGGCGCACAGTGGCGTCGAATTCTGGATTACCGCAGGATGCTCAACACCCAGGCGCTCAAAGGGGTGTTCCGGTACTACGAGTTCATCGCGCCGGTAATCCCTCTGGACCGCGTGCTCTATTTGGGGGAAGGCCACACCCCGGTGGTCCGGGGCAACCGGCGTCTCAGAAAGGAGATCGGGCGCGATTTCTACTTCAAGAACGACGGCCTGAATCCGAGCGCCTCATTCAAGGATCGGGGCATGGCCTGTGCCTTGAGCTTCCTAAACCACTTTGCGCAAGAACAGGGGGTGGACGACGTCCTGTCCATCTGTGCGTCCACCGGAGACACGTCAGCATCGGCCGCCCTCTATGCCGCCTACCTCTCCGACCTGGTCAAGTCGGCCGTGCTTCTTCCTCACGGAAAGGTCACTCCCCAGCAGCTGGGCCAGCCTTTGGGAAGCGGTGCCAGGGTACTGGAAATTCCCGGCGTATTCGACGATTGCATGAAGGTGGTGGAGGCCCTGGCGGAAAGCTACAACGTGGCCCTGCTCAATTCCAAGAACAGCTGGCGTATTCTGGGCCAGGAGACGTTCGCATTTGAAACCGCCCAGGATTTCGACTATGAGGTGGGGGACAAGGTGGTGGTCCTGCCCATTGGAAACGCCGGCAACATCACTGCCGTGCTGAGCGGATTCCTCAAATTCTTCGAGGCGGGCCTGATCACTGAGCTTCCCAAGGTTATCGGCGTCCAGTCCGAGCATGCCGACCCGGTGTTCCGCTACTACCTGGAGGGCGACCCGAACAGGCGCTCCTTCTCTCCGGTCCACGTGCAGCCGAGTGTGGCCCAGGCGGCCATGATCGGAAACCCTGTATCCATGCCGCGGGTCATCGAGCAGGTAAGGAGATATGACGAGGCGGCGGGAGAGCGCCGCATTGCGATCGTCCAGGTCAGTGAGCAGGAGATAATGGACGCCATGATCGTGGCCAATCGGAACGGCAACATCGCCTGCACACAAGGAGGCGAGTCCATGGCGGGCTTTGCAAGGGCGATCCGGGACGGGTTCGTTCAGGACGGGGAGATAGGAATTCTCGACTCGACTGCCCACATGCTCAAGTTCCTTGGATTCCAGGACTTGTATTTTGAGGACGCCTTTGATCCGGCCTTCGGAGTCACACCCAGGCCGGATCTCAAGAATGCGCCGACCCCGGTGCGCCCGAAAGGGCTGAAACGCTTTCCTGAACCCGGTAGCCCCCTGGACGGAGACGAACTGCAATGCTTTGTGCAGGAGACCGCCATGGAGATTGCGCGCATGTTGGGCCTCCAGAAAAGAGATCTCGGGGAAGGTTGAAGAAACCAAGGGAGACGGCGGCTTGCTGAGATTCAGGATTCTGGTGGTGGGCCGTACACGCGCCTCTTTCCTGCGCGAGGGAGAGCGTTTTTATCTGGAACGGTTGAAACGGTACGTGAAGACCGAGTGGGTGGAGGTGAGGGCGGCGCGGGCAACCAAGGGTCGATCCCAGGAAGAGATCATGGAGGAGGAAGGTCGCGGCCTGCTCAAACGTTTGCAACCCGGAGACATAAAGGTACCCCTGGATCGCTCCGGTACTCCTTATGATTCACAGGGGCTCGCCTGCTGGCTCGAAGACCTGTCCAGGCACGCCGGCGGCCCGATCCATTTCGTCATCGGCGGGTCCTTGGGGTTGTCCCCGGAGGTGCTGGGGCAGGCGGACCGGGTCTTGAGCCTGTCAAAACTCACCCTCACCCACGAGATGGTCCGCCTCGTATTGTTGGAGCAGCTCTACCGTGCCTGCACCATCATGGCCGGGGAGAAGTACCACAAATGATGTCACTTCACTTTGCGGCTTGGCGCGAAATTCTGACTTTTTGCGGGGCGACCATCATTATTGCGAGGGCTGCTTGGGTAATATGCGCGAGCCTATGCCGGTTGACTACCCTCTCAGGTGGTGGCTGAACCGGGCTTTTCCGGTTGAGGCCCGGCGTCCAGGGCCATAGCGATTTTGTTCTTCAGTTCTGTCAGATCGAATGACTTGATCACGTAAAAATCCGCTGCAATGGACTTCATATCCTCTTTGAAAGTATCATAGGCGGTGCACAGGACCACGGGCAGGTCATAGAACTTGTTCCTGATGTCCTGTAGCAGGTCCAACCCGTTGTAGTCCACCATCTTGATGTCCAGGACAATAAGGTCCGGTTTCTCCTCCTCGATTCTCTCCATGAGCCTGTATCCGCTGTCCGCGGTGATGACCTCGTACCCGGCTTCGGTGAGCTCCTCGGAATACAGGAAGCGGATGTGCTCCTCGTCGTCGACGATCAGGATTTTGGCCATGATTCTCTCCCGCAATTTCAGGGTTCTCGCTCTTTCATGAAGCGTACCACAGATTCCGCTTTCAGACAAATACTATCTCTACTTCAGCCCCGCCGTGCTCTTCGGCTGCCTGGGCGTCCCTTGTCAGGCGTAATCATAAAACCCTTTTCCTGACTTGCGGCCCAGCCATCCGGCCTCCACGTGCTTGACCAAGAGGGGGCAGGGCCTGTATTTGCTGTCCCCGAGCCCTTGGTGGAGCACCCGCATGATGGCCAGGCAGGTGTCCAGGCCGATCAAATCGGCCAAAGCCAGCGGGCCCATGGGCTGGTTGGTGCCGAGCTTCATGATTTGGTCGATGTCCTCCGCCCGGCCCACGCCCTCGAACAGTGCATAGACCGCCTCATTGATCATGGGCATGAGGATGCGGTTGGCCACAAAGCCCGGATAGTCGTTGGCCGGTACCGGGGTTTTACCGAGCTTCTCTGCCAGCTCGTTGGTCACTTGCCGGGTCTCCTCAGAGGTGGCGAGCCCGGGAATGATTTCCACGAGCTTCATCACCGGAACCGGGTTCATGAAGTGCATCCCTATGACCTTGTCCGGTCGTTGGGTGGCAGCGGCGATCTTGGTGATGGATATGGAGGACGTGTTGGTGGCGAGAATGACGCCTTCCGGGCAGCTCTGATCCAGGCTTTGAAAAATCTGCAGCTTCAGAGACTCGTTCTCGGTGGCGGCTTCTATCACCAGGTCCGCCTTGGCCATGTCCTCGATGGAGGTGGTCCCTTCGATGCGGCCCAAAACCGCCTTCTGGTCTTCCTCGGTGAGTTTTCCTTTTTTTACGACCCTGGCCAGGCTTTTCTCGATGGCGGAGAAACCCCTCTCCAGGAATGCGTCCTTGATGTCGTTCATGACCACTGCATGACCGGCTGCGGCGGCCACCTGCGCGATGCCGGCCCCAATCTGGCCCGCCCCCACCACACCTATTGTACCGATGCCCATGTAAAAATCCTCCTTTCAGGATGAATTGTCCTATCCTTGAACTGAGCGTTTCAATTCGAGTATCTACGGTTCATGTTATAGCTGGATGCGATTCCTGGATCAATGAAAATCAGGGATCATTGCCCGGCCCCGGCGCGTCCGAATACTTCCTGTAGAAGATCCGTTACCCGTGCGGCCGGATCCCTGCGGATCTTTTGTTCCTCCTGCGCAAGCATGAAGAACAGGCCGTCCAGGGCACGGTCGGTGACATAGCCGTCCAAGTCCAGATCGCCCACTTGATCGAGAAAGGGCAGGGAAGCGAGCTGCCCTGTAAGCTCTTGGTATCTCCGGGTCACATCGACCCGGGCCATGGCGTTGTGCACCTCGGGTTCGAACATGTCCTTGAGGCGCCCGGATGTCTTGTCCCGAAGATAGCTGGTTGCGGCGTCGTCCGGCCCTTCGAAGATGTCTTTTGCGTCCTGGATGGTCATGTTCCTCACCGCTTTCAGGAAAAGCGCCTTGGCCTGAGGTGCGGCCCGCTCGGCCGCGCGGTTCATGCTTTTCCGGAAGGCGTCCACATGGGTGCCGTAGCCGGCACCCCGAACGATGCCCTCCACCTTGCGCAGGGACTCGGGAAGGGGGATTCGAATGTCGGGGTTCCCCGAATAACCATCGGTTTTCGACACCAGGGAGACGGCGTTTTTTGTGCCCACCTCGAGGGCCTCCTTGAGACCCCGGCCGATCTTGTCCTCGGATAGGGCTCCCGATTCCACGGTTTTACCCAGGCTCTTCAGAAAATCGCCGATACCTGCGTTGGTGGGAATAGGACGGGCAAAGGCCGTCAAGACCACCAGGACCAAAAGGATTCTGACATGTGTTCTCATGGCATGCTCCTTGTCTGACGTGAAAAGAGGTTTGAAAAGCCGCCCGGGCGCAGGGCGGAGATGACCGTCGCCCCGGTCATGTGTGTTCGGCGGTCCGGGTTCAGGCCGCGAAGAGCAGGGGCAGGCTGTCCGAGACCAGGAATCCCCGCGTGGTCGAAACCATGCGGCGCCCTCTACGGGTAACCAGGCCGGAGCGCTCCAGCTGCCGGGCGATTCGTTCCGCCTCCATTACCCCGTTGAAGTCACTCCACTCCAGACCATCGCAGGTACGAAAACCGAGCCAGAGTCGTTCCAGTAGGTCCTGCTCCGGGGTGAGGCTCTCTCGACCCTCAGCGGGTTGTTCCCCCTGCCGGAGACGTTGAAGCCAGGTTTCCAGACAGGGCGGGTTCCACCAGCGTGTGGGGTGTAAAAACGAGTGGGCCCCGGGACCAAGCCCCAGATAGGGGACCCGTCGCCAGTACTTTCGGTTGTGCCTGGATTTATGACCCGATCGAGCGAAGTTGGAGACCTCGTAATGCACGAATCCCTCGTCCTCCAGCCTTTGGGCGGTTCCCAGAAAAAAGGCTGCAATCTCGTTTTCACCCGGAAGGCGCGTTCGACCCGCCGCGACCCGCCTGCCGAGCGGGGTGCGGGGGTGTGCGGTCAGCTCGTAACAGGAGATGTGATGGGGACCGCAAAGGGTGACCGACCTCAGCGTCTCCATCCACCCGCGGAATTCCTGGCCGGGCAGCCCGTAGATCAGATCCACGCTTACACTGTGGAATCCCGCATCCATAACGTATTCCAGTGCACGACGGGCCTGGGAGACCGAGTGCCTGCGGCCCAGGAAGGCGAGTTCCCGGTTGTTCAGGGACTGAACCCCCAGGCTGATGCGGTTTACACCCAAGTCGCGGTAGGCCGAAAGGGTGTCGGCCTGAACGTCCTCGGGATTGACCTCCAGGGTGATTTCCGTTTCCGGCGAAAAGGGGAGATCCCGGCGTAATACGTGCAGGAGCTTCTCCAGGGTTCGAATCGCCAGCAGAGAGGGGGATCCGCCGCCCAGGTAAAGTGTGTCGAACTGGCCGAAGGCTCCCCGGAGTAGGTACGCCTCCCGAAGGACGGCCTCCGCCCACTCCTCGGAGCGTCCCTGATCGGTGACGGAGTAGAAGTCGCAGTACATGCACTTGCCGGAACAGAAGGGCACGTGCACATAGAGACCGGCCGGTTCCACCACAGGTTGCGATGGGGGGGAGCATTGTTCCTGCATTCTGCCTGACCTCGGGTTCAGTCCTCTTCCGACTTGAGGGCCGCTACAAAGGCGCTCTGGGGGATCATCACGGAGCCCACCATCTTCATACGTTTTTTCCCCTTTTTTTGCTTTTCGAGAAGCTTGCGTTTCCTGGTGATGTCTCCGCCGTAACACTTGGCCGTGACGTCCTTTCGAAAGGCGGAAATGGTGGAGCGGGCGATGATTTTCCCCCCCAGGGCGCCTTGAATGGGGATCTTGAACTGGTGCTTGGGGATCTCCTTCTTCAGGCGCTCGCACACGCGCAAGGCCCATTCCCTGGCCCCCTCTTCGTGCACTATTACGGAGAGGGCGTCCACCTTTTCGCTGTTGACCAGTATGTCCAGTTTGACTAGACGGGTTTCCCGGTAGTCCAGCATCTCATAGTCCAGGGACCCGTACCCCTGGCTGACGGTCTTGAGACGATCGTAAAAATCATAAATGACCTCGGCCAGAGGAAGATCCACGGTGAGCTCGACCCGCTCGGGGGAGGGAAACGCTGTGTGCGGCTGCACCCCGCGTCGCTGCATGCACAGCGACATGACCGCCCCGAGGTGGCGTTCGGGTACGAGGATGTGGGCCCGGATAAAGGGCTCTTCAGTGCTTTCAATATCCGTGGGGTCGGGATAATCCTGGGGGTTGTCCACGATGATCGTTTCCCCGGACTTGAGAAGAATCCGGTATCGAACGCTTGGAGCCGTCATGACCAGGGACAGACCGAACTCGCGCTCCAGACGCTCCTGAACGATCTCCAAATGCAGGAGCCCCAGGAAACCGCAGCGAAAACCCTGGCCCAGGGCCGCGGATGCGTCCTTCTGAAAGGAGAGTGCGGCATCGTTCAGGATGTATTTGTCCAAGGCCTCCTTCAGGTCTTCGTATTCGTCGGACGCCACGGGGTAAATCGAGGAGAACACCATGGGCTTGACCTTGCGGAAGCCGGGGAGCGGGGCTTCGGCGGGGTTCTCGTCCAGGGTGATGGTGTCCCCCACGCGTGCGTTCGCAATGTCCTTGATCCCGGCGATGACGTAACCCACATCCCCGGCCGAGAGTGCTTCCTGAGGGTCTCGCCGGAGGCGGAAGAATCCGACCTCCTCGACCCGGTATTTAGCCATGTTGGACATGAAACGCAGGGTGTCTCCCCGCTTCAGGGAGCCGTCCAGGACCCGACAGCTCACGATCACCCCGCGGAACGGATCATAGTGGGCGTCGAACACGAGTGCCGAGAGAGGCCGTTCGGCCCGTCCTGACGGAGGGGGGATTCTATGGACCACGGTTTCGAGAACCTCCTCGATGCCGACGCCTTCCTTGGCCGAGCAGAGTACGGCCTCTTCCGCGTCCAGGCCCAACTCCGTCTCTATCTGCGCCCGTACCCGGTCCACGTCCGCTGCGGGCAGATCGATCTTATTGATCACCGGAATGATCTCCAGGTCGTGGTCCAGCGCAAGATAGACGTTCGCCACTGTTTGGGCCTCGACGCCCTGAGCCGCATCCACCAGCACCAGGACCCCGTCACACGAAGCCAGGGCACGGGAGACCTCATAGGAAAAGTCCACGTGTCCGGGGGTGTCGATGAGGTTCAGCCGATAGGTCCTGCCGTCGCGGGAGGTGTAGGGAAGCGTGACGGTCTGGCTCTTGATGGTGATTCCCCGTTCACGTTCGATGTCCATGGTGTCCAGTATCTGATCCCGGAAATCACGTTCGGTCACCAGACCGGCATGTTGAATCAGACGGTCGGCCAGGGTGGATTTCCCATGATCGATGTGGGCGATGATGCTGAAGTTTCGAATATGAATCATGCGCGTGTGCTCTGGTCTCCATACGGAAAAGATGGTTTATACGGTTTCGCCGAAAAGGCGGTTCAGTACAAGTCGAAACGGGCGAGACGCCCGTCAAGCCCTCCGTTTTTGAGCGGCATCTTCCAGGCGGGTCTGAGGCGGATCGCCGGAATGAGCATGGAATCCCCAAAGTAGACGAACGCGGTGGCCCCGGTGCACCGCTGCTTCAGAAAATCCCCCAAAGCCTGGTAGAGGGTTCCGGCCTCTTGGGGCGAGCCCATTCGAATGCCGTAGGGCGGGTTGCACAGAATAGTGGCGTCCTTCATGGAGGGGCGATCACGAAAATCCGAATGGATCACCGGGACATTGCGTCCATGGGGCAGCCGTTCGAGATTAGCCCGGGCCGCATGAACAGCCTCAGCAGACGCATCACTTCCGGAGATAAGCTTGGTGGGCAGCGCCCTCATGGTCTGATCCGCGCTCTTCCGCACTCTATGCCATGTTGCAGAATCGTAATCCGGAAGCCTTTCGAAGCCGAACCGGCGCCGAAGGATCTGGGAGGGGGCTCGGCAATAGGACAGGAGGGCTTCGCAGAGAAGCGTTCCGGACCCGCACAGGGGATCCACCAGAGGACGTGATCCGTCCCATTGCGAAAGACTGACCAGGGCCGCGGCCACGGTTTCCTGCATGGGCGCTTCCACGCTCTGAACCCTGTAACCGCGTCTGTGTAGAGAACCTCCGGAGGCGTCCAGGTGAATGGTCGCCATGTTGTTCTCGATATGGAGCCCGATCCACACATCCGGATCTTTTCGATTCACGTCCGGGCGGTTTCCCGAGGTGTCCCGAATGGAGTCCACCACAGCGTCCTTTAGCTTGAGGGCCGCATAGCGGGAGTGGCGCATGCTACTGTTGGCCACAGAGGCAAACACGGCGAATGTTCGGTCCGTTCCGATGAGATCGGCCCATGCCATCTCACGCGCCTTTCGGTACAGGTATTTCTCCGCATGACAGCGAAATTTCAAGAGTGGAGCGAGAATCCTGGTGGTCAGCCGTGTGTGATACGTAATCCGGTACAAGATCTCCTGATCCGCCTCGAAGTGGATCCCCCTGTGCACCGGACGAAGGGAAGTCGCTCCCAGGGAGTCCAGTTCTTTTTCGGCCTGTGCGATGATTTCCCGTGAGACCTGGGCGAAATACCTTCCATTTTTTTGGTACTCGTACATGTGATTTCCGGTTCCCGCAATGTTTTTTCGGGCATCACTCCTGGACCGAATGGACAGTTACCTCTAGACGTCCTTCAGCGTCCCGGGTCAGCAAAACTTTTGCCCGGCGGCCTTCTTGGGCGATTTCCTCCGTCTTCTCCCGCACCGCAGAGATGTCTGTCTCTTCCAGAAAAGCCCGCAGGGTTTCGACCTCTTCTTCCAGACCCTGGACCGACTCCTCCTTTGCGAGCCTTTGCATGAGCATGTCCACCCGCATCCAGTAGCGTTCCCGCGCCACGGACTCCACGCATTTGCCCGGAAGCGGTTCCAGCTCGATTGGTTTCATTCCGGAGGCGCCCATGTCGTTCCTGTTGAGCAGGGGGGGACAATTGGTCACTGGTGTTTTTATTGCAAAGGCAAACTATTAACATAACTCCGCCTTCTGCGGTATTCAAGCCCTCAGGCGCAATTCAAAGAAGAAATGGTTTCAAGCGTTCGTTTTCCGGTTTATTCTTGTCATGTTTCCTGATAAGAATTCTAAAACCTGTGGTTTCGGTTGTGCTCGAAGCCAGGGGCGAAATCAACCAAGAAGGGAGAACAGACATGCCGTCCAAAGCCAAAGAGGCCCGCCTGGAGCAGAAAAACCAGGTGGAGGCGAAACTGAACGAGCGCTTGAACCACCTTGCCGAAAAGGGCTTGGAGCCCCAGGTCATTGCAAAGGACGTTGGGGTTCGAAAGCTTCGCGCAGATCTCCGCAAGGCGAACGAAAGGCTGACAGTGATCGAGGCTAATGAAAAGAAGCTCGAGCAGATGGCTCAAGCCAAACAGGAAAAGCTGAATCAACCCAAGAAGGAAAAAGGTAAAAAGCAAAAAGAAACGGAAGAACAGGCTGAAGTAAGCAAGAGGCAAAGGAAAAAGCTGGAAAAACAGAAGGAAAAAGAAAAGAAAAAGGGCGACACTGCTGAGGCCTGATTCGCCCGCGTACCCTTCCGGGAACGAGAGAAACCGCCGGGACAGCTTACGCCACCCGTCCCGGGAAAGGAGTGGATCCATGGAGATGCCCGATGAAAGCCCCTTGAAGGACAAGGTCATTCTGATAGTGGATGACGAGCCGGATGTGCTGGACACCCTGGAAGAGGAACTGGACATGTGCATCGTGCACAAGGCCGCGGACTATGACTCGGCCTACCAGCACCTGGTGAGCTATACCTACGACATAGTGATCCTGGACATCATGGGGGTGAACGGGTTCGAGCTTCTCAAGATCTCCGTTTCCAAGGGGTTTCCTACCGTCATGCTTACGGCCCATGCCCTCTCACCCGAGTCGATGAAGACCTCGATCAAGCTGGGAGCCGTGTCCTTCCTTCCCAAAGAAAAGGTGTTCATGATTCGATCTTTTCTGGAGGACGTGGTTCTGGAGAGTGGAAAGCCGGTGTGGAAAAAACTGTTCGACCGGCTCGGGGACTATTTCAACAAACGGTTCGGGCCGGATTGGAAGGAAAGGGACGCCTTTTTTCGTGAGTTCGAGGCCGAACTGCGGCAAGATCAGGGTGGTTGACTGGTTTCCATCCGGAAAGGGTCTTTTTTGTCAATCTCATCGTCGATCAGCGAGGTTCCTTGTGCGGCGTACGAGAGTACGCCTCCGCGTCACCTCTTGGTCTGACTCGGGCCATCCATGGCCCTCGCCCTTCGGGCGCCCTGAAGGGCGTCCAATTCCGCTCTCCTGCGGAATTGTCCTTGATCTTGACAAAAAATCCTCCTTTCTGAATTGGAAACTTGGCAGTGCCCAAAATTCGTTTATGGAATGGCACTGACTAATCACAGGGTTGGAGGCTCACCACAGGGGCGTTGAATGAAATCGGCTTTCATGGCGCGGCTTCAGCCAACTCGGCCTCGATCAGGGCCCGGAACTCTTCGAAGCTCGGTGTTCCGGGGCGGAGCTTTCCGTTTACGATGAAGGTGGGCGTCCCCTCCACGCCCGCCTCCTCAGCCGCTCGAACGTCCGCCTGTATGTCCTCGCGGTGCCGGCCGCTTCGAAGACAGCTTTCGAACCGTTCCCTGTCCATCCCCAGTTCCACCGCCAGGTCCACGAGCCGCTGATGACCCATCTCCGGGCTGGACATGAACAGCATGTCCTGGTAGTCCCAAAACATGCCCTGGTCACGGGCGCAGCGGGCCGCTTCAGCCTGAATCCGTGCCTCCTTGTGACGTTCCAGAGGGAGATCCTTGTACACCCAGCGGATTTTTCCTCGATAGGCTTCTCGAATTTCCATGCTGATTTCGTGACCCTTCCGGCATGCCGGGCAGGAGTAATCTGAGAACTCCACCACTGTGACCGGAGCGTCTTCCGGGCCCTGCACCGGGCTGTTTCCGAGGGCCACTCGGGTCCAGGGAAGGGGTGGCTCCTGTAGAAGGATTTCAACATCGTATCGCTTCTGAAGGTCGTTGACAGCGGTTCGCATGGCTTGGGTGTCCCTGCGGCGCTGCAAGTACGATCCTACCCTGTCCTGCAGCGCCTCCTCGTTTCCTTCCCACGAGGACCGGACACCGGGATTGGCAGCCAGAAAGGCCTGCACGTCATCCTGTCCAACCGGCTCCGCCTCGTCCAGGGCCCTGGAGCGCATTTCCTCCAGCGGGATGTTCAGTCGAAGGGCTTCCAGGCGAAGGAGACGGTCCCGGATTATTCGGTCCAGTTCCTTCATTTTGGCCCTGTGGAGCTCCATGCGTGCGTCATAGAGCTTCGTAGCCATGGCTTTTTCCAGCTCCTGGTCGGTGACGGGTTTTCCGTTCACGCGTGCGACCACGTCGAGTTCCGAGTGCGGTGAGGATTGGGTGATGGACGTGTTTTCCCCGGCAAAAGGGATTAGAGACATGACCATGAAGAGAAGCATGAGGGCCATGGCTTCCCAACCACGAGCCCAACGGAACACCCGGAGGACCAGCGCGGCGATGACTGCGAGGTTGAGGAGACAGAAGGGACAGAAGATGTGATGGACGGCCATGGCATAAACAAAGGTGAGCTCCACTCCTGCACCGGCCATGATGATTCGAAACGCCCAGGAGGGCGCAAAAAAAAGGGAAGTCAAAAGGGCCGCATAGTACACCACGCCCAAGATGGAAACAGGGATCCCCACCAGGGTGAACGCGGAAGTGTCGCGGCAGCCTCTTCCGAAAAGACCGCAAAGCTCGGCCAGCGCCGGGATGCGGGGCTCGAGAACGGATAGCACGGCCACAAAGAGCCCCGCCACACCGAGGAGGATGAGTCCACTCCGCTTTTGAGAGTCTGTGGGCATATGGGTTGTTTTCTTTTTACTCCCTGAGAAATCGACCGGGTCCCGTAGGGTGGCTCTCCCATATCACAGAGGAGAACCCGTTGCAATTGCGCATCCAGCCACCTTACGACCGAAGGTCCTGAAACGTTTTTTTTCGTTATGGACTCTATAGATGAGTGCGCTAAACCCAGATTCCAGGTGTTGCGCAAAAGTAGGAGGCCTGATAAGTTTAACAGCCAACGCCGTGAACATGAATCCTTAGACGCTCTTCCTCTCAGAGCCGGGAAGAGGCTCATAAAGAAAGAAAAGGATGTGGTATGAACTCGAAACGCATAGGCTTTCACAGATGGCTGCCTGCTTTCCTTGCGATTCTACTCCTGGGGGTGTTGGCATGTAATCACACTGAAAGTTCTCTTAGACCGGCCCCGCATTTCACGCTGAAGGATTTGGAGGGCCGCAGGGTGTCCCTGAATGAGTTCGACGGCATGATCGTGCTGTTGGACTTCTGGGCCACCTGGTGCCCGCCTTGCCGGCAATCCATTCCCGAGCTGATCAAGCTTCAAGATCGTTACGGCGATGAAGGTCTGGTGATTGTCGGGGTTTCCCTGGACGACCCGGAGAGGACCAGTGACAGGGCCCTTCAGGACTTTATAGAGCAGAATAGCATAAACTATCCGGTTTTGAGGGGTGAGGAGGCTGTAGTCCGGGACTATTTCGGGGACGAGAAGGTAGGGATCCCCACCATGTTCGTGATCAACCGTGAAGGGGAGATCGTGGATCGACACGTGGGCTTTGTCCCGGGAGCCGTGGAGGAGTCCTTGGCCAAGGTCCTGTGACTGCGAAATTCCACACACTTGAATTTCCCGCCCCAGGGGCCGGGTGTTAGAATTCAAGTATAAACGGGGAACCCTGTGATCGTTGATTCCCATGTTCATATCTTTCCCGCACGCTTCCGCGGGTCCAGGGATCGGTATTTTTCAGGAGAGGCCGGGTTCAGGCTTCTGTACCAGGACCCGAAAGCCCGGCTTGCCGGCGGCAAGGACTTGCTTCGGGACATGGATCGGAACGGTGTGGACCGGTCTGTGGTTTTTGGGTTTCCGTGGGAAAACGAGGACAATTTTCGACGCCACAATGACTACATCCTGGAAACGGTGGCAAAGCACTCTGATCGCTTAATAGGATTGGGCTGCTTTTCCCTGGACGCGGCCGGCGCATCCGCTGAAGCGGAACGATGCCTGTCGCAGGGGCTGGCGGGCATTGGGGAGCTGGCCGTTTACGGTGCCGGATTCGACAAGGACACCGCTCCCGCCCTGGCGGAGGTCATGACCGTGTGCGAGGAGCACGGTGCGCCCCTGCTTCTTCACGCCAACGAACCGGTGGGGCATGCTTATCCCGGCAAGACTCCCATGCGTCTGGCGGATCTTTACGGATTTATCAAGGCCTACCCACGGAATCGGATCATTTTGGCCCATTGGGGCGGCGGCCTCTTTTTTTACTCATTGTTGAAGCGAGAGGTCCAAGAGGTGCTGAAAAGGGTGTGGTTCGATACAGCGGCCTCCCCGTTTCTCTACAGACCGGCCGTTTACAAAACCGCCCTGAACATAGCAAACCCTGATCATATTCTTTTCGGCTCGGATTATCCATTGATTCAACCCTCCCGCTATTTTCGTGAATTCACACAGGCAGGCCTTTCCAAAGAAGCGCTGGAGAAGGTCGCAGGAGGCAATGCAGCGAGGTTATTCCAGCTGGAACAATGAGGGTTCGTTTCGTCAAGAATAGAGTCCCTCGCGTTTTCTGAGGTGCACACGGATGGGGATTTGATCGAGCCCGAATCGTTCTCTCAGTTGGTTGGCCAGATAGCGCCGGTAAGAGACGTGAAGCAGGTCCGGACGGTTCACGAAGAGCACGAAGGTGGGCGGACGAACGCCGGTCTGTGTGGCATAGAAGAGCCGCACGCTTCTGCGGCCCGTCCTGGGCGGCGGCTTGTGCTCCAGGATCTCGGCCACGGCGCGGTTGACCTCCCCGGTCGTGACGCGGCGGCAGAAAGGTTCCCAGAGAGCCTGAACACACGGGAGCAGACGTTTCACCCGTTCTCCGGTGAGGGCGGAAATGCGCAAGGTGGGGGCGAAGGATACGAATCCGAGCTGACGGTCCATGCCTCGAAGAAGAAGACGCCTTTGCTCGTCGTCGCGTTTCACCAGGTCCCATTTGTTCATCGCCAGCACAAGGGCGCGGCCGCGGTCCAGGGCGTAGCCGCAGATGCGGGCGTCCTGCTCAACCACCCCTGAGGCGGCGTCCACAAGCACTACTGCCACGTGGCACCGGTCGAGGCTTTGCATGGTCTTGATCATGCTGAACTTGTCGATTCGTTCACGCACGCGGGATTTTCTTCGCAAGCCGGCCGTGTCTATCAGAGTATATTCCTCTCCCTCGTAGGAAAACGGAGTGTCCACGGAATCACGGGTCGTGCCGGGCAGCTCGCTGACCAGCAGCCGTTCGAGACCGAGAATGCGATTGATGAGGGAGGACTTGCCCACGTTGGGCCGCCCCACGACGGCGACGCGGATTCTGTCGGGCTCCTTTTCTTCGTCGGCGGACAGAGGAAGGATTTCCACCAGGCGGTCCATGAGGGAGCGCAGGCCGTATCCATGGGCCGCAGAGAGGGGATGAACCTCTGCGGAGCCCAGCTCGTAAAACTCATAGGCGAGTGCTTCGTGTTCAGGCCCGTCAATCTTGTTTGCGGCAAGGAGTACGGGTTTGCGGCAGCGGCGCAGGAGATCGGCGATCTCCCTGTCCTCGGGCAACGGCCCCCTGCGGCCGTCCACCAGGAACAAAATAGCGTCAGCCTCTTCGATTGCCTTTAGCACCTGCCCCTTGACGCCCGCCGGAAGAGGCTCGTCATCTCTTGCGGCAAACCCTCCGGTGTCTATCATGCGAAGGGGCACGCCTTCCCATCGAATCGATGCATACAGGCGGTCCCGGGTGACGCCGGGCCGGTCATCCACGAGGGCGTCTCGAGACCGGCTCAGACGATTGAAGAGCGTGGATTTGCCCACGTTCGGGCGGCCCACAATGGCAACGACGGCGGTCATGATAAATGGGTGGCGATGCTGCCCGGGAACCTCGAGGCGGACGGCTGAGAAAAGCCTCCAAAGTGTAGAGCGTTCATGGAGCGGCTGTAGAGACGACTATAGCCGTGGCTCAAAGGCCGGTTGTTCCTTCGAAAGAAGAGTAGGCGAGGCCGGGGAAGGCGAAGAACAGCAAACCCGGGCTTCGATAATGCTTCGTATTTGGCTTAACCGTAGAGGTTTCTGGAAAACCGTTGGTACAATGCCTTCGTCAATGATACGCCGAGCCCTCGGGTCGGCCGGATTTCCTGTGAGCACGACGATCTGCGCATCGGGGTCCATGGCTTTGATGCGCCGGGAGGCCTCGTAGCCGTCCATCACAGGCATGACAATGTCCATGAAGACGAGATGGGGCAGGAAATCCTGATACATTTGAACGGCTTCAAGGCCGTTGCATGCGCAGACCACATCCCCAAGCCCTTGAATTTCCAATGCCTCTCGCATAATCCGACGGATCTCCGCATCGTCGTCTACGAGTAGAATCCTGATTGAACCCGGCATGATCATCCTCGCTGTTGGTGAACCGGACACACGATAGAGAATGGTTTTTCCTGCAAGAAACAAGATGCCCTGAAAACATACCGCTTCTTATGAACAGATGTCAAGATATATTGCACAGGTGTTGGAAACACGGAAGATGTTGTGTTGTTTCCGCTCTCCCGCTATGTGAGGCAGGGCTCTTTTGCGGGCTCTTGACCGGCCCGGGTTTTTGGCTTGACTGCATGAGGCGTTGGCTTTATGGTCAGGCCAATGAAACGGGTTTGAAACACGCCTCGGGAAGCCTCTGGAGATGAGACCGTGAACGACGTGGCCACCCAATATATCATCGTGACCGGCGGCGTGCTCTCCGGACTCGGCAAGGGCATTGCGGCCGCCTCCATCGGTCACCTCCTCTCTTCGCGCCTCAAAATCATCCCCCTCAAATGCGACGGGTATCTGAACGTGGATCCGGGGACCATGAACCCCTACGAGCACGGAGAGGTCTTCGTGCTCGACGACGGGGGTGAGGTGGACATGGACTTCGGCCACTATGAACGCTTTGTGGGAGTGACCTGCAAGAGCCAGTGGAACCTCACCATGGGGAAAGTCTTCGACATGGTGCGCCAGAAGGAGAGGCGCGGAGACTACCTGGGAAAGACCGTGCAGTACATTCCCCATGTGACGGACACCATCAAGGATCATATCTTCGGCACCGCTGCAGAAGAAGACGCGGGATTGGTGATCGTGGAGATCGGCGGTACTGTGGGTGACATTGAAAACGAGCTGTTCCTCGAGGCCATGCGCCAAATGCGTGAGGATGTCGGACGGGAGAACATCGTATACGTCCACTTGACCTATGTACCCATCCCTTACGGGGTGAACGAGCAGAAATCCAAGCCGACCCAGCAGAGCGTGAACCTCCTCAAGCAGCGGGGTATATTTCCGGACATCATTATCGGAAGGTGTTCGACCTATCTGACCCGGGAAATCAAGCGTAAGATCGCCAACTTCTGTGATGTGGCGCCGGAGGCCGTGATCACCGGGCTCGACGTGGACGACATCTACGAGATTCCCCTGGTCTTCGAAGGAGAGGGTCTTTCCGCAATTCTTCACAAGAAGCTCAATATCTACAGCCCGCCGATCCTCGGCCGCTGGCGCGAATACATTGAGAACCTGCGGAACCCGGACCAGGAGATCACTGTGGCCATGTGCGGCAAATACACCAAGCTGGAGGACTCCTACGCGTCGATAATCGAGTCATTCAACCATTGTGCCGCTCATCTGGGATGCAGGATCAACCTCAAGTGGGTTGAGACATCCGATCTCGAGGATGTGGAAGAGCTTGAAGGCGTGGACGGGGTCGTTGTTCCCGGGGGATTCGGCACCCGCGGGACCGAGGGAAAGATTCATGCGATTCGGCTGGTGCGGGAGCGCGGCATCCCTTTTCTCGGCCTGTGTCTCGGGCTGCAATTGGCGGTGATAGAGTTTGCACGGCATGTATGCGCCGGCGAGGGAGCGAACTCCACCGAGTTCGATTCCGACACCCCCCACCCGGTCATTGATATCCTTCCCGAGCAGCGGGATATCGTGGACAAGGGAGGGACCATGAGACTTGGAGCCTATCGTGCGGAGCTCAAAGAGGGCACCCTGGTCCAGCGCCTTTACCGGGCCTCCGAGGCGTCCGAACGGCACCGCCATCGCTACGAGGTGAATCCCGCCTACCACGACCTGCTTGAGGAAAACGGCATGGTGTTCTCCGGCATGTCCGGGGACGGCAGGCTCGTGGAGTTCATCGAGCTGCCGCATCACCCCTTTTTCGTGGCCACCCAGGCCCACCCTGAGCTCAAATCCCGCATGGAAGTCCCCGCCCCCCTGTTTTTCGGTTTTGTGGAGGCTTGTTTAAATAGGAAATCCGGTGAAGCCGGCCGGCCAGAAACCGAAAGCCAAGCCAGCACCTGACCAAGACTTTATCTCGTTTCCATCCAGAAAGGGTCTTTTTTGCCAATCTCATCGTCGATCAGCGAGGTTCCTTGTGCGGCGTACGAGAGTACGCCTCCGCGTCACCTCTTGATCTCCTTGATCTTGACAAAAAATCCTCCTTTCTGAATTGGAAACTCAGCAGTGCCCAAAATTCGTTTCTGGATGGGCACTATCTCACAGACAGCCTCCAGCATGGAGCTTTCAACCGGCCGGCTGACGTGTCCTGCCGGCTTTGTAGACCCTGGAGTTTCATTGAAAAAAATTTATCGAGTGGTGTTTCAAGGTTTGCTCACGAGCGAGGAGGCCTTTCGAGAAGGAATGAGGGCCTTGGGCGTATACAGCAACGTCGTGGACCGGCTTCTCGAGAGCGCACCGGTGGCCATGAAGCAGGACCTGCCCCTGAGGGACGCACGCCGGTACGCTGAGGCGGTCCAGGATGCGGGCGGCAAGGTCAGCATTCAGGAGCACGGCCGGATCCGGGACGAGCGGCGCCCCTCGAGCCGGGGGTGCATTCCGTCGCTCGAGGCGTTCACCGAATGCCCGGAGTGCGGCCTGAAGCAGCTGCGGGAAAAGGCCTGTGAGCGATGCGGCCACCCGTTGGAGACGTTGAAAACCAGGCCCTGACACCCTTTGTGGAGCAGGTGATGGAACGTGTGGTGGATTTGGACAAGGCAAGGCAAGATGCAGCGGTTCGACGCGCCTACCGAAACTGGCGCAGCCGGTTTCAAGAGGATTTCGACGCTGCCACACGCACGAAAGACCTCTCGGATGCAACCCTCCTCTTCCTTTCCCGGGGAAACGAGGAGGGGGCGTTCTTCCTGTACGACCTGATTATGGGCCTGCTTCAAGTGGGGAGTGGTTTTGAGATTCGTTCGCTCTCCCCGGAGGATCGCTTGCGCGTGATGGACCGCTACCTTTTCCTGTTGGACCGGTTACGATTCGAGGTGATGCAGCGACTTGGATGGGTGGAGGGCTTCCCGGGGGAGGATCACTCCCTAGTGGAGCTCGTCACACACCACGAGACCCTTGCGCCGGCCATGCAGGCCCGTGTGCCGGAGTTGAGCCCGGGCCACCCCGACTACCGGGCTTTTGAAACGGTGAGTGCGCTGGAAAAGGAATCCTTCATTCGAAAGCTGATCCCGGCGGCCTTGGAGGAGTTTTCATCCTAATCGGTCCTGTGCAGCACCCTGTCATTTCTCCGAACCGTTCCTTGAACTGGATTTTAGCAGGGCGATGGGCGCCATGAGTGTGTTCCACCGAGATTCCGGTTGAAGCGGCGGCCCTTATCCTTTAAGATTATCGAATGGAAGCATACAAACAACGACTGGCACATGCCCTGGCAAAGACAGGAGCCCTGTTTTTCGACGACGGACTCGTTCTGAAGGACGGGCGCCCCACTCCTTACTTCGTCAACCTGGGCATGTTTCGATCCGGCAGTCTGGCCATGGCGCTGGGTGCCACATTCGCCGACATGATGGTCCAGCGGGGCCCGGCGGACCACACGGACATCGTCCTGGGGCCTTCTTACAAGGGCAGCGCCCTGGCGCTCTCCACCGCCATTTCTCTTTACAGGGATCATGGCAAGGACCTTTTATTTGAGTACGACCGCAAAGAGGCCAAGACCCACGGAGAGGGGAGCAAGTCGGGCGGTATTCTGGTGAACAAGACCTTGTTCGACGGCTGCCGGGTCTTTGTGGTGGATGATGTGGCCACGTCCATGGGCACCAAGGTGGAGCTCATCGAGCGGGTAACCGAGGAATCCGAAGGGCGGGGCTTGAAGGTTCAGTGGATCGGCGTGGGGATCGGGGTGGATCGAGAGCAGACCACGGCCGTCCATGACGAGGGGGGCCGGGTCGTAGCCGGGGCCAGGGGGGAAAACGCGATCCAGGCCTTCACCGCCCGAACCGGGCTTCCGGTATACACGGTGGCGGGGATTCGAGAGATCGTGGAGTATCTGTTCGACAGTGGAATCCCCATTCGCATCCGCGGAGAGCACCGGCCCTTGGACCAGGCCACCAAAACTGATTTTGACGCATACCTGGAATTGTACGGGGTGGCTTGCTGAACTCCGTTTCGTAACCGGTGGCCAGCCGCTGTTTGTGACCTGACATTGTTTTTTTCGAAGAATACAATCTTCTGATACCCTTTTTGCCGATTGAAACCCGGCGGACCCTGACATGAGCCCAGCGAAAGACAAAAAAGAGAAGAGAAAACCGACCAGCAAGAGCAGTGGTGCGCGGAAGACCACCGCCTCCCGGGCTGCGTCGAGCAAGACCTCATCCAAGTCGGTGGAACGCCCCACTCCCGTCAAGTGGACAAACCTTGTCATTCGCCAGGCGATCCACATGGCCAAGCGGATTGAGGCCAATGCCGTTCTTTTCTACATGGACAGTACCAGGGAGCTGGATCCGTTCTCCAAACTTCAGAGCGATGCGAAGCTGATCCTTTTGACCAAACGCAAGGAATGCATTGATAAGGCCACGAAGCTTTCCATCAATGCAGTGCTTCTCCCTGACGTACAGTTGACCCGGGTGGGGTATCTGAAGATCGGGTTTCTAGCGGCTATTTCCAAGGGATTGGTCAAGAGCGGGGATGTGATCGTGTGCGTCGGCGGGGTTCCTGAGCAGGGATACATGGACACGATCATGCTGGTTGAGGCCGGGCTGGAATCCGAGCTTTTCGGCGGTGGTGAAGAAATCGCGTTTCCATCCGACATTGATCCGGAAGTGTTCGAGACCCTGTTGGACCTGGTCATTGAATTGGCGAACGAGGGAAGGGAAGGCAAACCCGTAGGATCGATCTTTGTGCTGGGCGACCATAAGCGGGTGCTGGAGCTTTCCTACCAGCTCGTGTTCAATCCGTTTCAAGGGCATCCTGAGGAGGCGTTGCGATTGCACAACCGGGATGTACAGGAAACCCTCAAGGAGTTTTCCTCCATTGACGGGGCGTTTGTAATCCGCGAGGACGGGGTGCTCCTGTCGGCCGGCCGGTACCTGAATGTGGGGTATCAGGGAGACCCGCTTCCACAGGGGCTGGGTGCGCGTCACGCGGCGGCGGCTGCCATCACCCAGGCCTCCAAGTCTATTGCCCTGGTCATTTCCGAGTCCACGGGAAAGGTTACGATTTTTCGAGGAGGACGTATCCTCAGCGAGATAGAGAAGGCCGCCACTCACGCCTCGGGCCGCAGATCACTGGCCATGGAGTGATCCCCGGGCCCGGTGTAACCCGATTCTTCCGGCCGTGGGCACCTTGCCTGCCGCCGAAAAGACCGGGTCCCTTGCATTGCCGCGGCCAGGGGGCCGTTCCCCTGCGGGCGACAAATTGGGGTTGCGTCGCACAGTGTGTTGGGATATAAGTCAGGGCGAGTCGGGACGTGGCTCAGTCTGGTAGAGCACCGCGTTCGGGACGCGGGGGCCGGAGGTTCAAATCCTCTCGTCCCGACCATTGATTCCTTGAATACAAACCCCTTTTCGGAGCAAGGCGGCCTTTTTTCCGAAAAGGGGTTTTTGTTGAAAAGGGAGGAGGAATCCTTGTACAAGGGGCAGCTCCGCTGGCAGCCCGTGGTGATCATGCTCTGTCTTGCCACGGTGTGGGGGGCGAACATGGCCGCCATCAAGATCGCCTCCCGGGAGATGGCACCGCTGTTCATGGCGGGGCTGAGGTCCCTGGCGGCAAGCGCCTGCCTCTTCGTGTGGCTGAGGATCAAGGGAATACCCCTGTTCCCTTCCCGGCTCGTGCTCTTCCACGGGATTATGACGGGGCTTCTCTTCGGGGCGGAGTTCGGTTGTGTCTATGTGGGGCTTCAGCATACTCTCGCCTCCAGAACATATATCCTCCTCCACACGGCGCCTTTTTTTGTGGCCCTGGAAGCCCACTTCCTGCTTCGAGGGGACCGGCTCAACCCGTGGAAGGTCGTCGGCCTCGTCCTGGCCTTTACCGGTGTGGTTTCCCTGTTTGTGCGCGACATCGGGTCGTTTACCCTGTCCACACTGCCCGGGGATTTAATGGCCATCCTGGCGGGTTTCTTCTGGGCCTCGACCACGGTCTACATCAAACGGTTTCTGGCCCACCGCGCCCAGCCTCTCCAGACCCTGTTCTACCAGGTGCTCTTTTCTGCGCCTTTTCTCTTCCTTCTCAGCCTGGGTTTTGAAGAGACCCCAATGACCGGGTTTTCTTCGGCTACGGCCGCGGCCGTATTTTACCAGTGTGTGATCGTGGCCTTCCTGAGCTATCTGGTCTGGTTTCACCTCATCCACCGCTATCCTGTGAGCCTGCTCCACGGGTTCACCTTCATGACCCCGGTGATCGGGGTGTTCCTGAGCGGCGCGATTATTCTGGGAGAGCTGATTCAACCGGGGCTGATCCTGGCCCTGGTTCTGGTGAGCATCGGCCTGATCGTGGTGAACCGGACCCCGAGCCCGGCTCCTTCCCGGGTGCCTCCGGAGTGACCGGTCCTTCTTCGCCCCCCGGCAGGCCACTCCTGTCGAATCAGACCCGCCCCCCTTGCACCAGCCGGGCGAAGTGCTCGAACGAGCGGTCATAGGTGGCCTCGGCCTGGTCGGGAAAGCAGCATCCGGGCAGCTGCCGCATGCGAAGGTGATAGGTGATGCACTCGCAGCAGATGCCCTTTCGGCTGCAGGGTTCGTAGGTGCAGTTGCATTTCTCCAGGTTTTTCTCCTTGTTGCACTCCATTGTGATTCCTTTCGCCGTCCATGGGTGGAACCGATCTTGAACGTCTTCCTGTACGGGCGCCATGTCGAGCAGAGTATAAAGGGTTCACCCCGGCCCGGTCAATGAGGGCACGGCCCCCTTGGGTAGGGGTCCTGGGTGTGCGCACGGATTTTACGGTTGACAAATGGCCTGCGTTCAAATATTGAACAGCAGTGTTTGTTCAATATTTGAACGCTGCGAATGTTCATGGAAAAAGAAGACCTACAGATCCTGCAGCTCATGACGGAGATAGACCGCAACGGCGATCACAGTCAGCGGGAGCTCTCCCGCCGGTTGAACATCTCCCTGGGGCTCGTGAACACCTTTCTCAGACGCCTGGTGAACAAGGGATACTTCAAGGTCAAAACCATGCCCCGAAACCGGGTGAAGTACTTTCTCACCCCGGAAGGGCTCGCGCGCAAGAGCCGCCTCAGTGTGGAGTACCTCCGGTTCTCCGTGAATTTCTACAGGGACATCAAGAGCCTCCTTTTGAAAAAGTTCAAGGAAATGGAGTGTAATCAGGTCCGCTCCATCCTGTTCCTCGGCGCCGGAGAGGTGGCCGAGCTGGCCTACCTCTATTTGCAGCTCACCAACCTCCATTTGGCCGGGGTCATAGACGAATCCCGGCTGGAGGAGAGCTTTTTCGGAAGGCCCATTGTGGACCTGGACCGGGTGGAGCAATCCGACTGGGACATGATCCTCCTCACCCGTCTCGATCATACCGAGCAGGACATGCGCGCGCTTCTCGAGAAATGGGTGACCGTGGATCGCATTGCAACCATCTGAGCAGGAACGACATGAACCGAACCAACCAAGGCCGAGACGAATCCATCCTGACCCTTCCCGGCCATGAAGCGGAATCAGACTCTCCGGTTCAGGAGGACGGGTTTCCCGAGGGCCGACGATGGTATGCCCTGCACACTCGAAGCCGTTTCGAGCAAAAGGTGTACAGCGGACTGCGGGGTAAATCCTTTGAGGCCTTTCTGCCCAAGGTGCAGGTGATGAGCCGACGCAAGGACCGAAGAAAAAAGATTCTGGTTCCGCTTCTGCCGGGTTACGTATTTGTTCAATCCGAGCTGGATCCTTATGCGTACTGGGAGGTCATCAAGACCATCGGCGTGGTACGCATGATCACCTTCAAAGGCCGGCCCGTGCCGGCCAATGACCAGGAAATCGAGTCCCTCATGATCATGAACGAAACAGACCGGACCGTGGAGAACCGCTCCTTTATGCGAAAGGGAGACCGGGTCATGATCATGGAAGGACCGCTCAAGGGGCTGGTGGGTTTTTACCTCAAACACAAAAACAAATCCGAGAAGGTGGTGGTGAGCATCGAGCTTCTCAGGCGCTCCATGGCCGTGGAGATCGAGGGATGGGCGTTGGAGAAGATTTCTTGATAATGCTGTTGCGCCGCTCTATATAACACGTCGCCTCCCTTTGTCGGAAATCACGGCTCAAGGGCTCCTTCATCCAAACGGCCCACAGTGCATCGGGCTGGGTGCAAGGACCGGCTTTTTGAGTGAAAATTAAAGAAAAACAATGTCTTATCATCGTCCATAGCCTGGAATCGAAGGGGCGGAGCTGTGTTTCAGGTGGCGCTTGTTTCGATCCACACAATATGGTAGTTTCCAGCCTTGTTGTTCCGGAGGCAGGGGAATTTCAGGGAGTAATTCCATGAGGGTACTCGTTACAGGTGGTGCAGGGTTCATCGGTTCTCACCTCTCGGAGAGCCTTCTCGAGATGGGGCATGAGGTGTTTATCATAGACAACCTCTGGACCGGAAAGCTTGCCAACCTTTCCAAGGTCCAGAACCACGAGCGGTTGCACTTGGTTGTGGACAACATTCTGAACGAGTCCGTCATGAACGAGCTCGTGTTCAAGGCGGATCACATCTACCATCTGGCCGCCGCCGTAGGGGTCCGCAATATCATGGACCATCCTGTGGAGACCATCGAGGTGAATGTCCAGGGCACGGAGACCGTCCTTAGACTCGCCAACCGGTTCAAAAAGAAGGTCCTGATAGCCTCCACCTCGGAGATCTACGGTAATCACCTGGATCACGACCTGAGCGAGGATGACAACCGGGTCATGGGTTCGGTCAAGAAACGCCGCTGGGCCTATGCCTGTTCCAAGAGCTTGGACGAGTTCCTGGCCCTGGCCTACCATGACGAAAAGAAGCTGCCTGTGGTGATCACCAGGCTCTTCAACACCGTAGGCCCCCGGCAGACCGGCCAGTACGGCATGGTGCTGCCCAATTTCGTGCAGTGTGCGCTCTTCGGCAAGCCCATCACCGTATACGGGGACGGAACCCAGACCCGGAGCTTCACCCATGTAAACGACGTGGTTTGGGCGTTGAGCCGCATTATGGAAGAGCCCACGGCCGAAGGGGATGTCTTCAACGTGGGCAATGATCACGAGGTGAGCATCGAGGATCTTGCCCGCAAGGTTAAAGAGATGACCGGCAGTGAGTCCGAGATCGAGTACATCCCCTATGAAAAGGCTTACGGCCCAGGGTTCGAGGACATGCAGCGCCGATGCCCCAACATCGAGAAGGTGAATAAACTGATCGGGTACAAACCCTCGTACGATCTCGAGAACATCATTCAGAGCGTGATCGACTATTTCAAGGAGTAGGGGGGCGACCCCAGCTTGAGAAGAGGAAAAATCCCATGACACAGAACGGATTCACCTTATGGTTCACCGGGCTTTCCGGTTCGGGAAAGAGCACGAATTCCTACCGCATCTACATCGAGCTCAAGCGAAGGGGCTTAAAAACCGAGCTCCTGGACGGTGACATCATCCGCACCAACTTTTCCCAGGGGCTGGGCTTTTCCAAGACGGACCGGGACATCAACATCCGCCGCATCGGCTTTGTGTCCTATCTGCTGAACAAGAACGGCATCATCAGCCTCGTGGCGGCCATCTCCCCTTACGAGGCCACTCGGCAGCTCAACAGAAAACTCATTTCAGACTACATAGAGGTCTTCTGCGACTGTCCCCTGGAGGTCCTGGCCCAGCGTGATCCCAAAGGCCTCTACCGCAAGGCCATGGCCGGCGAGATAGCCAACTTCACCGGCGTCTCAGACCCTTACGAGGCCCCTCAGGCCCCTGAGATCCAATTGGACACGTCCACCATATCTGAAGACCAGAGCTTCAATAAGGTCATTTCATACCTCGAGAACAGGGGGTTCATCCCCTGCGAAGGGGAATGCGAGTTCCGTGACTACTCCATAGAGGAAGAACTCCAGGCCCGACAGCACCTGGTGGCCCTGGGCTTTGCCAGCAAGCTGGCGGATCTGTGATTCTTCCCTTGACTAAAATAGCTGATATGCCTATAATAGCTAAATTGGCTAACAGTCACCAGGGGGTCACTATGGACATTACTGCCACAGAATTGAAGAACCGGCTGGGGAGATACTTGGATACGGCCGAGAGCGTGCCGGTAGTCGTGAAAAAGTCAGGTAGGGCAAAATCAGTTATCATTTCTCACGCTATGTATCAGAGATTTCTGCAGTTCGAGGATGAGTACTGGGCTCGGGAAGCTCACGAGGCTGAAGAAGGAGGCTTCCTGGGTGAGGACGAAACCGAACGGGTCTTAAGCGGGAAAAATGTATAAACTGGATATGACCAAGGCTGCCGGTAAATTTGTCCAGAAGCTGGATGCAAAGCAATTTCGTCAAGTATTGGCAACTATTTTGAAACTGAGAGAAGAACCCGAACCCCATGATTCGAAACAACTCATAGGCAGCCCGGAATACAGACGGGTCGATATAGGTGAGTATCGTATCATTTATAGGGTTGAAATACACACAGTCAAAATCGCCTTCATTTTTCTTGATACCCTACGGCAGACAATCCATCAACGAAGACGACATTCAAGCCGTCGCTGACGTGCTCCGCTCGGACCGGCTTACCCAAGGTCCCAAGGTTTCCGAACTGGAGCAGGCCCTCTCCGAACTCACCGGCGCAAGGCACTGTATCGCCGTGGCCAACGGCACCATGGCCCTGCACCTGGCCTGCATGGCCCTCGGCATCGGCCCAGGCGACACGGGCATAACATCACCGATCTCGTTCATGGCATCCGCCAACTGCATCGCCTATTGCGGCGGCACCCCGGCATTTGCCGACATCGACCCGAAGACCCTGTGCCTTTCCCCGGATGAAATCGAGAAGCAATGCGAGGCCGGAGACGCCCCCAAGGTCGTAATCCCCGTAGACTTTGCAGGCGTCCCAGCCGACCTCCCCAGGTTCCGGGCCCTCGCCGACCGCCACGGCTTCTCCCTGATCGAAGACGCGGCCCA
The DNA here is from genome assembly GCA_964591925.1 of uncultured Desulfobacterales bacterium. Lineage (GTDB taxonomy): Bacteria > Desulfobacterota > DSM-4660 > Desulfatiglandales > HGW-15 > JAIPEI01. The sequence goes on along the minus strand of CAZQCK010000023.1, from coordinate 2,349 downwards.
CGCCATCGGCTCCACCTACACCCATGACGGCGCCATCCACGCCTGCGGCTCATGCGCCCACACAGACCTGGCGATCCTCTCATTTCATCCGGTCAAGACAGTCACAACGGGCGAAGGCGGGGCAGTCCTGACCAACAACCCCGACCTGGCTCACAGGCTCCAGTGCCTGGCCAACCACGGAATCGAACGCGACCCGGAGCGCCTCATGCACCGCCCCAACTCGGGCACGGGACCCTGGGCGCCCTGGTACCATGAGATGCACCACCTGGGCTTCAACGCCCGCCTCACCGACATCCACTCCGCCCTGGGCCTGTCCCAGCTCAAGCGCCTTAATGAATTCAAGGCCCGGCGGCAGCAAATAGCCAGACAATACAACAACGCATTCCGGTCCCTGGCGCAGGAACAAAAGGTCCTCCTCCCCCCATGGCCCGAAAACACAGACCCCTGCTTCCACCTCTACACCCTCAGGCTGGGAACCGAATCAACCATCACCAGGGACGAGCTCTTTAACCGACTCCGCGATAAAGGCATCCTCTGCCAAGTCCACTACATCCCCATCTACCGGCAGCCCTTTTATCAGGAGCGCTACTCCTGCGACCCCGACTCATTCCCCCAGGCCGAACGCTACTACGAGACATGCCTCAGCCTGCCCCTGTTCCCCGCCCTGCAGCAGGAAGAAGTCCGGTTTGTCATTGAGAGCGTGTTTTCCCTGTTGTGAAAATGAAACCGAACCCCTACGAAGAACAAACGAAGAACCAAGAACCAAGAACAAAGAACGAAGAACGAAGAACGAGGAACGAGGAACGAAGAACGACTAACATGAAAAAAGATGAACCCAATAGAGATATTGCACTAACAAGCATAAAACATTTGAGGACGAAAATCTATCAACAAATGACTCCCGAGCAAAAGCTGCACCAGACCTTGCTGCTCTATCATTCCGCCCGGGAATTCAAGGCCGCGGCCCTTCGTACCAAGCACCCGGACTGGACCGAGGACCAGGTCCAGGCCGAGGTCCGCGAAATTTTCCTCTACGCCTGAGTCCGCAAGCCCATGATCACGGATAGCCTGTTCCATCTTTTCCTTCAGCCCCTCAACCGCACGGGTTGTCGGTACATGGTGACCGGTGCGGTTGCCGGTGTCATCTACGGAGAACCCCGCCTGACCCATGACCTTGATCTCGTGATTGAATTGGATCAGGCGGATATCGAGGCATTCCGCCAAGCATTTAGAACGAAGAACGATGAACCGGGAACGATGAACCAAGAACGACGAACGACGAACCAATAACGAGGAACTAAGAACCATGTTTACAGACAAAACCATCCTGATAACCGGCGGCACAGGCTCCTTCGGCCAAAAGTGCACCGAGATCATCCTCAGTCGTTACAAGCCCAAGAAGCTCATCATCTTCAGCCGGGACGAGCTCAAGCAGTGGGAGATGGCCCAGCGTTTTTCCATGACCGAGTACCCCTGCATGCGCTACTTCATAGGCGATGTCCGTGACATTGAGCGTATGCACAGGGCATTCCACGGTGTGGACTACGTAATCCATACTGCCGCCCTCAAGCAGGTTCCCACCCTGGAATACAATCCATTTGAGGCGGTCAAGACCAACATCCTAGGCGCCCAGAACATCATCAACGTGGCCATTGACCAGGGAGTGAGAAAGGTCATGGCCCTGAGCACGGACAAGGCTGCCAATCCCATCAACCTGTACGGCGCCACCAAACTCTGCTCCGACAAGCTCTTTATCGCCGGTAATGCCTATACCAAAAAAGACAAGACCATCTTCAGCGTTGTGCGTTACGGAAATGTCGTAGGCAGCCGTGGAAGCGTGATTCCCCTCTTCTTGAAGCAGAAACAGACCGGCAAGCTCACGGTCACCGATTCGAGGATGACCCGCTTCTGGATCACCCTGGAGCAGGGCGTGGACTTTGTTCTCAACTGCCTCGATAAGATGGTCGGAGGGGAGCTGTTCGTACCCAAGATCCCCAGCATGAACATCATGGACCTTGCCAAGTCGATAGCACCGGATTGTGATATCGAGATCACGGGCATTCGAGCAGGAGAGAAGCTCCACGAGGTCATGATTACCAGGGATGATGCAAGGAAAACACTTGATGTGGGGGATTTATATGTAGTCCAGCCTACATTTCGTTTTTGGAGCAGGAGATGTAACTGGAAGGAAGCCAAGCCCCTTCCTGAGGATTTTGAGTACAACTCCGGGAGTAATCCGTGGCTTCTGTCCTCGGGAGAGATTATGGAACTCGTGAACGCCTTGTCTTGAATGGGCGGATGCCAAATATTCTCCGGATTTCGGATTGAGAAATTGTCTTGCATCATTAG
>CAZQCK010000022.1:0-33680 GCA_964591925.1 uncultured Desulfobacterales bacterium | reverse complement strand
CCCGGTTATGGATCGCTTGTCGATTTTGCTATAAATTTTAGCCTCTTTGACCAGACCGCCTGAGACTCTTACGGCATTTGTCATGATTCCACCTCCCGGATTTTTGTCGCAATATACAATGCAGAGTTGCATATTGCAACAATCTTTTTCTACAGAGAGCGCTCACCGGCCATCAGCCGCGCGAGGTACGAGCGTCGGTTGCATGGCCTTGCTACGAAAAACACGGTTCCTGCAGAGGCAGGCCCTCAAGGGGCCTACCCCTGCTCTTCGGTCAAGGGAAGGTACACGTGGAAGGTGCTGCCCTGGTCCGGGAGGCTCTCCACGCGGATCTGTCCGTTGTGGGCCTCCAGGATGCTCTTGACAATGGGCAGGCCCAGGCCGGTGCCTGTGATGAACATGGTCTTCTCGTTCTTGACCCGGTAGAAGCGGTTGAAAATCTTCTCCTGGTCCTCCTCTGAAATGCCGATGCCTGTGTCCTGGACGCTGATGCGCAGGTAGTGGCCTTCGGTTCGGGCCGAGACGGTGACTTGGCCGCCTTCGGGTGTGTAGTGGACGGCATTGGTGATGAGGTTGGAGAGGACCTCCTCCATGTTGGGCCGGTTGGCCACCACCGGGGGCAGGTCCGGGAGGGGCGCCAGCTCCAGACGAATGCCCTTGTCCCGGGCCTTGGCCTCGTGAAAGGCGGTCTGGTCCGCCAGAAGCTCGGCCATGTCCAGGGACTCCTTTTCCTGGGTGATCAGCCCGGACTCGATTTTGGCGAGGTCCAGAAGCTCGGTGGACAGATCGGTGAGCGCGGTGATACGCTTGGAGGCCCGATCCAGGATCTCCGTCTGCTTTTCCGTGACCTCTCCGGCCAAGCCGTCCCGAAGCACCTTGAGCTGGGCCAGGACCGAGTTCATGGGGCTGCGGATCTCATGGGCCACCATGGACACGAAGTCGGACTTGACCCGGTCCATCTTCTTGAGGGCCGTTATGTCGTGCAGGAGAGTGAGGACGCCCAGGTTCCGGCCCAGCCGGTCGCGAAAGGGGGCGCAACGGACCCCCAGAATGATCTCCTGCTCGTCTTCTTCGGCCTCGAAGCTCAGCTCCTCGGTCAGCTCCACGAAGCGGTCCTCAGAGAGGGCCTGGTCGATCATTTCCATCAGCCTTTCATCGCGCACGCACGAGGAGGCATGCCGGCCGATCACGGGTTCCCCGTGGTAGCGCATCATTTTGAGAAAGGCGGGGTTGGCCAGGGCCACCCGCTTGCGAATGTCCGTGGCCATGACACCGCTGTCGAGCTGGTTGACGAGGACCCGGATACGGGACTTTTCGTGGGCCACGTCCTGAAGCGTTCGGGTGTATTCTATGGCCTTGTAGACCATAAGCCGGAGCTGATCCGGTGCAAAAGGCTTGGGGATGAAATCAAAGGCCCCCTTTTTCATGGACTCGATGGAGTGCTCCACGGTGGCATACCCGGAGATCACAATGATCACGGTGTCCGGATGGAGGGACTTGACGTGGGCCAGGACATCGAAGCCGGAGAGCCCCGGCATCATAAGATCCAGCAGGATGATGTCGTAATGCGCCTCTTCGATCATCTCGATGCCGCGCTTGCCGTCCTCCGCCCGGGCCACCTCAAAGCCCTCCTCGGTGAGGACCTTGTAACAACCGTCCCGAATGCGCTTCTCATCGTCGATCACGAGAATCCGGGGATTGAAGGGAAGCTCTGTCGTATTTTCTTCGTTCATAGCATGGTTTCCGTTTTCCATGTCCGTCCTGTCTTCTGCTCCAGTGAGCGGGCATAGGCCCGGTTTTGGTCTCAGGTTTCAAACTCCCCGTTCTCGGGTACGTAGAGGGGAAGCTCGATCAGAAAGGTGGTGCCCTTGGGCCCCGTCTCCTTGACTGAAATCTCCCCGCCGTTTTCTTTGACGATCCCGTACGCAGTGCTCAAGCCGAGGCCGGTGCCCTTTCCCATGCCCTTGGTGGTGAAGAAGGGGTCGAAAACCTTGGAGAGGTTTTCTTCGGAAATACCGGAACCGGTGTCAGAGATCTCCACAAAGACCTTTCGGGCCGGCTTGTTCCGATAGGTGCGCAGCGTCAGGACGCCCCTTCGTTCCATGGCGTCGATGGCGTTGATCACCACATTGATGATCACCTGGCTCAGCTGATTGCGGTCCGCGTGAATCAGCATCATCTCGTTGGAAAGCTCCTTGCTCACGGTCATGTTGATGAAGAGCTTCTGGTCCCGAATGAGTCCCAGCCCCTGCTCCACCAGGGAGTTGAGTTGAAACACCTCCCTTTCAGGCTCGGCCTGGCGGCTATAGGCCAGCAGGTCCTTGATGATGTTCTTGCACCGGTTGGCGTCCTCCAGCACGTACTCCAGGTCCTCGCGATAGGCCTCCCGGTGGGCATCGTTGCGGTGGATCCGCTCGAGCACCATGTTGAGGTAGAGAAGGATGCCCGTTAGGGGGTTGTTGAGCTCATGGGCCACACCGGCTGCGAGCTGCCCCAGGGAGGCCATCTTCTCGGAATGGGCCAGGCGATCCTGCGCTTCTTGCAGCTTCCGCTCCACGGCCAGGCGCTCCCGGAGGTCGTTGTAAATGCCCATGGTGGCGACCTCTTCTTCGCCCTCGTAAATGATGGCGGCGGTCATCTCCACCGGAATGCTCTCTCCGAACGCATCGATTATCTCTACCTTGGTGGGCGGGAGCTTTCCCCTTCCACCGCACGATTCGTCCCGAAGCATTTTCATGATCTCCCGGGCCTTTCCCGGGGCATAGACCTGCTCCACACTCTTCTCTCCCAGGACCTGCTCCATGCTGTATCCGAACAGATCCTCGGCGGCCCGGTTCATGAACAGGATTTCACCGGTCCGCTGGGCCGCCACAATGGCACTGGGCGAGCTCTGGAGCACACCTTCGAAGAACTCCTTGGTCTCCCGAAGCTCCCTCTCCAGGAGCTTCACCCGGGTAACGTCCCGAATGCTCTCCATGATGTAGAGCACCCGGCCATCCTCGTCCAGAATCGGAGAGAAGACTCGATCCTCCCACCGCTCGCGGCCACCGCCGAAGGTGGTGCGCATCACCAGGCTCCGCGCCTTGCCGTCATCGATCACCTGGGTGAGAGGGCACTGGTGAACGGTGCAGGGCTCATCGGTTTCATAGAACAGCTGGTAGCACTTCTTGCCGACAATGCCGTCCATTTGGCCGAACTTCTCCAGAAAGACCTGGTTGACGCTCTCGATGCTCTTGTCGGGATTCAGGATGAGGGTGGGAAAAGAGAGCGAGTCAAACACCCGGATTCTCCAGTCCTGCTCCTCGGCGATCTTGTCTGCCTTTTCCGTCATTCGTGTTCCTTGTCCCCCTCGGGCATGTTACCGTCACTCTCCACCGGGCATCACCCTTCGGGTCGCAGAAAGGACTCCATCAAGGCGTCCCTGGTCTCGGCCATCCAGCTCTCAGGCAGGACCAGGTAGATGGAAGAGGCTGAGCAAGCCACCGCCAGGAAGGGGATGTCATGCTCTGCAAGCGTCCCCAGAGCCGCATCGGCGATGCCGTAGCGGTCCCCGAAATGGGGGCCGTGAAAATGGATCAGGCCGGCGGGAGATCGGCTGCAGATGCTCTCCCGCGCGGTCTCTCCCAGGAGGTCCTGCAGGCGCCCAATGGTCTGATCCTCCCATTGCCGCTCGACGAGGAGGCCGAACGCCGTGGCCCGGTCTCCGGAGGTCTGGCCCAGGACCAGAAGCATTCCGATATCAGGCTCTCCCGTGTCCTGCAGGAGCCCGAGCCCCAAACCGGTAAGCTCTTCCGGGGAGGCATGCCACTGGACCAGGGCAAGCCCTGAGGCCTCACTGAAACCATAGGTCTTGATCCGGTCTTCCCAGTAGACGGCTATGGTTTCCACTTCCGCCTCCGCAATCTACGTTCCCTGGTCACCGGTTTTTTGCGGGTTCGTCCTTTCGCCGGACCGGGCTCTGAGTCACCTGAACCTTGGCACGAAACGGTCTCTGGTTGGGCGGCAGCTCGAAGACGCCTTCCAATGCGGCTGCGGCCTGGTCGAGAGCGACGTGGTCCACCACGAAGGTGAGCGGGGCCAGGGATGAGGTAAGTGCGTGGACGGCCAGCCCGGCGTTCCCTAGGGCATGAAGGGACAGCCCGAGAACCCTCAGGCTGGACTGATGGGGAAAGACCGACAAAAGCCCCACGGAGGGGACGATCTCGACATATCCGTCCAGGCCCGGATCCTGGTCGAGAAAAACCTTCACCAGGGCGTGCTCCTCCATCCCTATACAAAACGCGGCCTGGGCCCGGTCGCCGCAACAGGTCGCAGAGATAAAGGGCATGTTGATTCGATTCGAAGCCACGATCCTGCAAGCCCGGGTCAGGGCGTGCCGGGGGTGGGGATGCTTCGCCAGGTTCACGAGGGCGAGGTCCCCGCTCAACTTGATCCCCTCGATCCGAATCTTTTCCATCTTCCGCGATCGCCGACCGCAAGACAGATGCGCCGGCTACGAAGTGTAGGCGCCGACGATGTCCATCAGCTTGTCCAGGTCGATGGGCTTGGGGATAAAATCGTCCGCCAGGGTGGTGATGCCGTCTCGGTGCATGTACCGGGTGGTGGTCACGGCCTCGCCCACCGCGGTGAGCAGGACCACGGTGATGTCCTTGTACTCGGGGTCCTGCTTGATCTCATCGCACACCTGGTAGCCGTTCTTATTGGGCATCATGACGTCGAGGATCAACAGCCTGGGGCGTTCCTCCTTGATCTTGTCCCAGGCCTGGACACCGTCATAGGCCTTGGCCACCCGAAACCCCTTGCTCTCCAGTTTCATGGATACGGCTTCCACCAGGTCCGGGTCGTCATCCACCACGAGAATGAGCTGCTTGTCCGTCATTGTTCGTCTCCTTCAAAGGCTTCTTGTGCGCAGCGGCTGAATCGATTTCGGCCACGCGCCCTTATCTTCCTTCAAAAAGGGCACGAAGTGCAAGAACTTCATGCCCTTTGATCTCACCTGAATTCAGGCCTCAAAAAGGACGGCGTGACCGGCCTGTGCAGCATCACACATCGGGCCTGGGAAGAAGCCCCGCCTTCTCCACGATCTCCGGGACCTTCTGCTCCCACTCGATGGCCATGATGTGAAACCCGCTCACGCCCTCGATCTCTTTCAGCCGCTGCATGTCCTCCACGGCCATCTTGATCCCCTCCTCGGCCTGCTTCTCCTTGGGGACCCCGCTCAGGCGCTTTACCACGGCGTCGGGGACGTCCATACCGGGGACCCGGTTTTTCATGTACTTGGCCATACCCGCCGATTTCATGGGTGTGATGCCCCCCAGGATGTACACCTGCTCATGCAGGCCCCGGTCCCGGACCCCTTGCATCCACTTCTCGAACTTATCCAGATTGTAGATGCACTGGGTCTGGATGAAATCCACGCCCGCCTTCACCTTCTTGGCCAGCCGGGCCACCCGCAGCTCGAAGGGATCGGCGAACGGATTGGCGGCCGCCCCGATGAACATCTTGGGAGGGTTCAGGATATCGTCTCCGCCCTGGAACTTGCCCTCGTCCCGCATGGTTCGAACCGTCTGAATGAGCTGAATGGAATCCAGGTCATACACGTTGGCGGCCATGGGGTGATCCCCGAATTGAGGATGGTCCCCGGACAGGCAGAGCATGGTGTGAATGCCGTGTGCATAGGCGCCCAGAATATCGCTTTGCATGGCCAGACGGTTGCGGTCCCGGGTGACCATCTGCAGGATCGGATCGAGGCCCATTCGGGCGATCAGGATGCAGGCCGCAAGGCTGCTCATGCGGACGACGGCCGTCTGATTGTCGGTCACATTGATCCCGTCCACGACCCCCCTGAGCATCTCCGCTTTCTCTTGGACCTTCTCCGGCACGGCGCCCCGAGGGGGGCCGCACTCCGAGGTCACCGCCAGGTTGCCGGATGCCAGAATCTTTTCCAGTTTGCTTTCGGTTTTCATGAGGCCAGATCCTCTCTGATAATTCTTCGCGGACCGCCGTCCCGGCTTGTTCGCCAATCCTTGGGAGGCGCAATGTCCTCATAGCGTTGTTCCAGGCCCAGGGCTTTCAGCCTGTCCCATATCAGCTGCCACGCGCAGTCCACGTCCGGGCTGATCTCGCACTTGCCGTTGGTGGAACCGCCGCAGGGTCCGTTGAGCAGGCGCTTGGAACAGCGGGCGATGGGACAGATCCCTCCGGTCAGGCCCAGGAGGCAGTCTCCGCAGCCCTGACAGCGCTCCGCCCAGACGCCCTGGCGTTCCGAGGCCCCCATGAACTTGGTGTTCACCGCGGGAAAAACCGGCGTCTCCCGAAAGCGTTTGGCCACTTCCTGGACCCCGCACCCGCAGGCCATGGAAACCACTGCATCGGCCCGATCGAGAGAGGTCACCAGCTCCTCCACATACTCCGGATCGCACTGCCGCTCCAGGGTCATCTCGATCAGGTCGAGGGTTCGCCCTTCCTTCATGCGGGCCATCTGAAGCGCGGAGGACAGCAGGGCCACCTCCTTGCGCCCGCCGGCCGCGCACACGGTCACGCACTCGTTGCAGCCCACGAGCAGGATGCGGTCGTAGGGTTCGATGTACGCCAGTATTTCTTCAAGGGGTTTCCGCTCAGCTGTAATCATATCCTTTCGTCTCCTCGAGCGTTATTATGATGCCATGGCGGATCGGGCCCGGCCGGCCAGGGTTTCCTTCACAGGATTGGGGCCCAGGGCGCGGATCTTTTCCGTGAACTCTGCGGTGATTCGAGCGAACCCCTGCCCCATGCCGGCGGACAGGGTGACCATCTCCACCCGATCCGCACCCATTCCGATCTCGTCCAGCAGGCCCTGAACATGGGTGACCCGTTTGGCCGCCTTGACGTTGCCGTCCTTGAAATGGCAGTCCCCTTCGAGGCATCCGGCCACTATCACCCCGTCCGCCCCCTTTTCCAGGGCCCGCATGATGTGAATGGACCCCACCTTGCCTGAGCAGGGGACCTTTATGATCTTCACATTCGGCGGATAACAAAGGCGCATGCTCCCGGCCATGTCGGCCGCCGTATAGGCACAGTAGTGACAACAAAACGCGACAATGACAGGCTCGAACTCTTTCATGCGAACATTCCTTCCAGCAGGCCGTACACCTTGGCCAGGATCTGATCATCTTCGTACTGCATCAACTGGATGGCACCCGCAGGGCACTCCGCCGCGCACAGGCCGCATCCGTGGCACTTGGCCGGATCGATCTCCGAGTAGCCGTCCGCGTTGATGAAGGGCACGTCGAACGGACAGATGCGCACGCAGATCAGGCAGGCCGCGCACTTTTCTCCCTGGACCTTGGCCACGGAAGCGCCGAGGTTGATCACGTCCCGGGCCAGGAGGGTCTGGGCCCTTCCGGCCGCAGCCTGGGCCTGGGCGATGCTCTCACTGATGGACTTGGGGCTGTGGGCCGTGCCGGCCACGAAAAAGCCCGGTGCGGAGAGGTCCACAGGGCGCAGCTTGATGTGGTCCTCCAGGAAATAACCGTCCACCGTGCGATTGAGATGAAAGATGGCGGCCAGGTCCTCGGTGGCCTCGTCATCGGCCATGAAGCCGGTGCTAAGAGCCAGGCAGTCCGCCTCCACCCGGATCCTGCGGTCCAGCACAGGATCGGTGAACGTCACCTGCAAGCGTTCTCCGGCGGCCTCCACCTTTGGCTCGTCGTCCGATTCGTAGTGGATGAACACCACGCCCCGCTCCCGGGCCCTGCGGTAAGCGTCCTCCTGGAAGCCGTAAGTGCGCATGTCGCGGTAGAGGACGAATACCCTGGCCTCGGGGTTCACATCCAGAATGCGCAGGGCGTTTTTCACCGCGCTCTGGCAGCAGACGCGGGAGCAATTGGGATTGTCCGGACAACGGGAGCCGACACACTGTATCATGACCACGTTTTGCCACGCCCGGACTTCGTCGGTACGATCCTCGACAAGCCCGTCCAGGTCCAGCTGGGTGAGCACCGCTTGGTGCTCGTCCAGGAGATAGGCCTGGGGCCGGCGGGGCGGGGCTCCCGTGGCCAGGATGGTGGCCCCGTGGCTCAATTGCCGGTAGGCCAACCTCGGGCCGAACTGAAGGCCGGTCTTGAACATGCCCGGCATGCCTGAGTGGTCCACAATGACCGCGTTGAGGAGCACCTGAATGTTGTCGTGTCCCTGGACCCGCTCGACCAGATCGTGCATGTAGGCCTGAACATCCTCGCCTTCCAGGGTCTTCCTGATGCCGCCGGCCACGCCGCCCAGGGCCTCGGATCGCTCCACCAGGTGGATTCTGTAACCCTTTTCGGCCAGACGCAGCGCGGCGTTCATACCGGTCACGCCGCCGCCCACCACCAGGATGTCCTTGTTCATGGGAAGCACGTGTTCGGTGAGCGGCCGCGAGAGCGCGGCGCTCGAAACCGCCATTCGTATCAGATCCTTGGCCTTGGCCCCGGCCTCGTCCGGATGGTCGCGGTGCACCCATGTGTCCTGGTCCCGCAGGTTGGCGATCTCCACCAGGTACTTGTTGAGGCCGGCCTTTCGCACGGTGTCTTGAAACAGGGTCTCGTGGGTCCTCGGAGAGCAGGCCCCCATGACCACCCGGTTGAGCCCTTGCCCACGAACGGCGTTCTGAATGTGATCCAGGGATTCACGCGAGCACCCGCGGCCCACCACCTCGGTGAGCGCCACGCCGGGAAGAGTGCGGGCGTACTCCGCAACCTCGGCCACATCGATGAGACCGCCGATGTTGTACCCGCAATCGCACACAAAAACCCCGATTCGGGGAGGTTCGTCCCGCACATCCCGCTCAGGGGGAAACTGCTCCGGTTCCTCTTCCGGAAACTCCTCTTCCCCCTTTGAAAGCCCCTCCGACTCTCCCTGGTAATCCGATGCCAGACAGGCGGCCGCGCTGGCCTGGACCATGGTTTCCGGAATGTCCTTCGGGCTTTGAATCACTCCGGCCACGTAGATGCCTTCCCTGGATGTGGCCACGGGATCGAAGCTGGTGGTACGGGCGAAGCGGTGCTCGTTGAGCTCGATTCCCAGAATCCCGGCCAGCGACTCCAGCTCCGGGGAGACCCGAAAGCCGGTGGCCAGGACCGCCATGTCGAACACCGCCTTTTCCGTGCGGCCGTCGTCCGTCACATAGGTGATGGACAAATCCCCGGTGTCGCCCGCCGGCTCGATGCTGTGCGGCCGGCAGCGTACGAACCGGACATCGAAGTCCTGTTTCGCCCGCTGGTAGTAAAGCTCGTAGTCCTTACCGCAGGTCCGCATGTCCATGAAAAAGACCACGGCCTCGATGTCGTCCTGAAACCGCTCCTTGGTCACCACAGCCTCTTTCAGGGAGAACATGCAGCAGGCGCTCGAGCAATAAGGCACGTCCCCCTCGTTGATTCCGCGGGACCCCGCGCACTGAATCCAGGCCACCTTTTGGGGGGTCTTTCCGTCGGAAGGCCGAATCAACCGGCCCTGGGTGGGGCCGGAGGCCGACAGGATCCGCTCGTACTCCAGGCTGGTCACCACATTGGGATATTCCCCGTAGCCCCAGTTCGCCACCACGCCGGGATCGAACAGTTGGGCCCCTGTGGCCAGAACCACGGCGCTCACTTCCACGACCGTCTCCCGGGCGCGGTCGTCCCGAAGTATGGCATCGTCCCGGCACACCCGGACCAGTGCTTCCACGTCCTCGCATCGATCCATGTCTATGGAGTAGGCGTAGGGCGTGGCCTGTGGGTAGCGCATGCAGGTGGGGGCACGGTGATCCAGGCCTGGAGAAAATCGGACGCACTCGGGAAATTGCTTGAAACACTCCCCGCAGGCCGTACAACGCTCCGTATCTATATAGCGCGGCTCCGTGGTCAGGGTGACCCGAAAACGCCCGGCCTCCCCTTCCAGCCCGGTTACGCGGGTCAGGGTCCTGAGGTCCATGTGAAGCTCGCGGCCGCTCTCCGAGAGATGTGGGGAGAGGGTGCACAAGTCACAGTTGTTGGTGGGAAAGGTCCGGTCCAACTGGGTCATGAGACCCCCGATGGCCGGTGCCTTGTCGATGAGGATCACGTCGCGCTTGGCCTCGGCCAGGTCCAGGGCCGTCTTGATGCCCCCCATGCCGCCGCCGATGACCAGCACTTTGTTGTTCCACGGAAAATGCGCTTGATCGTCCATTGCCTTCCTGTTGTCCATGTTGATCGAATTCAAGAATAAAGGGTTTCAAGGGCTTGCCGGCGACGGGCAGGATCCGGATCACATGCCGGCATAGTCCAGGATGCCCGGGAGCTCGTGCTCCCATCCCAGCGTGACAATCTGCACGCCCTGGGCGATTCCTTTCAGATTTGCGATGGTCTCCCCGGCGATCCGCAGGCACTCGGTCTCCCGGTTCTTTGCCTGGCGGATGCGCTGGATCAGGGACTCGGAAATGCGGTAGGCCGGGAGGGTCGTGGCCATGTAGCGGGCAATGCCGACCGACTTCAGGAGAAACACCGTGGGAATGATAGGCACACCCAGACCTTTGGCCTTTTCCGCCAGCTCGAAGAAGACCTCCGGATCAAAGACCGGGGGAGACACGATGAACTGAGCCCCTGCCTCCACCTTTTTCCCGACCGCCTCCAGCTGTGCCTCCAGGGCCTTGTCGTCGGCATAGGGTTCGATGGTGCAGCCGACCGTGAAGCCCGGACTGCCCTTGAGCTCAATGCCGGCCATGTCCACGCCGTCCTGCAGCGAGCGGATGCCCTTCAGCAACTCCAACTCGTCGAGGTCGTTCACTGTCTTGGCGTCGAAATGGTCCCCATAGGCCATGTCCTCTCCTCGGACCACCATGAGATTTTGCACCCCCAGCACGTGGGCGGAGAGGAGCTCCGCCTGGACGGCCAGCCGGTTTCGATCGCGGGCGCAGACATGAATGACTGCCTCCATGCCCTGCTGCTGCATGAGAACACCACCGCCTAGGGCACTCATTCTCATCATCCCGTCGGCCATGTCAGGAATGACGACGGCGTCGACGCGACCCTTTATTCGCCGTGCGTGGGTGATCAGTTCCGAAATGTCCACCCCCTTGGGGGTGTCCATTTCCGCCAGGATCACAAACTCACCTGAGGCCAAACGCTTCTGAAAACTCATGGCTTCCCTTTCTTTTTCAATGGATAGGGATCATTGCGAACGGACGACCGCCGTCGCCTCACCTGTTCGTGTGATCCCGCTGATTCCCGTACGAGGGGGTCCCGATGAGCGAACCCCACCCAGGCACAGCAAGTTTGGTGCCATGGACGAAGCCACTCCCTCCAATGGGTCACCTCCCTGTTTTCATTCGACAAACGCCAAATACAGTGATGTCTGTGCGTTCCCTGAAGCCTTGCAGCATCGCGAGAAAGCAGCCCGTCCCATTGCGAATTCGCAACAAAGGCTGAGACAGGGCGTCACCCCTCCCGAATCTGCGAATAGAGGTCCTCGGCACGAACCTTCAGGGTCTCCACGTCCACGGACCGGACTCCGGATTTGAGCTCTGAGAGGGCCTCGTCATCCAGACCGGTGCTTTTCTGAACAAGGAAGTCCTCCACCTCCTCGCCTCGGCCGCACAGCCCGCAGGCGGTCAAGGTGCCGGCGCGCCGCCCCTCGTGAAACAGCGGCAGCACGACCTTGGCCAGGCCGGCCTCGCAGGAATCGATCACGGGTTTTTCGGTTTTCCAGGCCACCTCGGCCATATACTGCTGAGATTGCCCGCAAATGAGGGGCTTGGATTCCCGCCCCTCACGAATCGCCCGGCACAGGGCGTTTCGTGTGCCGCTTTGCTGCAGGATGACATTATTTTCGTCCATAAGGGCGGCGGGCATGTCGAATCGGCGGGCGGCTGTGTCGAGGATTTCCTGCCATGCCTCTTCCGTCTTGAGGTCGTAAACGCTCATGGCTCGATCTCTTTCAATTCAGGTTCAAAAATTTGGGCGGAGCATAGCGGGCTGCACTCGGGGTGTCAATCAATTCTGAGGTCCGGAATCCTGAAAAACCGTTTTCGCCCCTGCTACGCTGCAACGCGCACATGAGAAACGGGCGTGAGCCGTCATCGAATTAACCGCCGTGATTCCATCTTGACTAAACCCTGCGGATATGCCAAGAAACGGCATGCCGCCGGGACGGCCGTGGCCCGCCCGGCGGAAACATTCCGCAAGGAGACGTCGTTGGAAAACCATTCGACCGTGGCCCCGGGGTCCGGCAAAAGGCGAAAAAAAAAGAGCGTCCTTCGTGAGTACGCCGAGGCGGCGGCCATTGCGATCCTGCTCGCCCTCTTCATTCGCACGTTTGTTGTCCAGGCCTTCAAGATCCCCTCCGGCTCCATGGAACCCACCCTGCTCATCGGCGATCACATCCTGGTGAACAAGTTCATCTACGGGGTCAAGCTCCCGTTCATTCGAAAAACCCTGATCCCTGTAAGTGAGCCCGAGCGGGGGGATGTCATCGTGTTCATCTACCCCGTGGACCCGGGCAAGGACTTCATCAAGCGGGTCATGGGCGTGCCCGGGGACAAGGTGGAGATCATCGACGAGAGGCTCTTTGTCAACGACCGGCCCTATTCGAAGGATCCGGGCGTCTACATGGAGCGATCCAACCTGAGCGGCAATCCGGGGAGCAAGTACAACTTCGGACCCGTCACTGTGCCGGAGGATCAGTACTTCGTCATGGGCGACAATCGGGACCACAGTTATGACAGCCGTTTCTGGGGATTCGTGCCCGAGTCCTCCATCAAGGGGGAAGCCTTTATGATCTACTGGTCCTGGCCCCACTGGAAGCGGACCTTCGACTCCATCGAGTAACCCCCGGTACCCCCGCCTACGAAACCCGTCTGCGCATAACCCGGGCCTCCTGAATCACGCGCCTGATCCCCTGATGAAGCGGGAGGCGGTGGAGACGGTCCACCGGCAGGAGGCACACCTCGCTCACGTCCGTGGCCGCCTCAGGACTCCCACTGGTGATCCAGCCCCAGTAGTCTGCAATGACATAGTGAAAGCGGATCCTTTGATCCTCATCCCGAATGACCCGCTCGGCCAGATGAACCAGCCCCTCCACGCGGATCCGCACCGAGGCCTCCTCCATGAGCTCTCGTTCCAGGGCCTCCACCATAGACTCGCCGAGCTCGACCACGCCGCCGGGAAGGCTCCACTCTCCCAAGGCCGGCTCCGCGGCCCTGCGCGCCAGCAGCACAGAGTCGTCCTGAAACATCACCCCCGCCACCCCCAGAACGGGTCCGGCCGGATACTCACGATCAGACATGCGCGTCTCCTGTGGTCCCTTGCCGTCTGCACGGCAGCCCGGAATCTCAGCGCGTCTTTTCCCCTTGTATGCCTTATGCCGCCCTGCTAAACTAAATAGTTTGTGGGTTACTTTCAACCTGAATCACCTCAGGTTCAAGTAGCAATGAACATCGCAATGATGGAGGAATGAACGCATGGCCGCAAAAATCAAGACCATTGAAGGAAACGAAGCCGCCGCCCACGTCGCCTACGCCATGAGCGAGGTGGCCGCCATCTACCCTATCACCCCCTCGAGCAGTATGGGGGAGTACTGTGACGAATGGGCGGCCTACGGCCGGAAGAACATCTTCGGCCAGGAGCTCAAGGTTATGGAGATGCAATCCGAGGCCGGCGCGGCGGGCGCCGTCCACGGCTCGCTTTCCGCCGGCGCCCTGTCCACCACCTTCACCGCCTCCCAGGGCCTGCTCCTCATGATCCCCAACATGTACAAGATCTCCGGCGAGATCATGCCCGCCGTGTTCCACGTGTCCGCCCGGTCCCTGGCGACTCATGCCCTGTCCATCTTCGGTGACCACTCGGACGTGAACGCCGTCAAGCAAACCGGGTTCTCGCTTCTGGCCTCAGCCTCGGTGCAGGAGGTAATGGACCTGGCCCTGGTGGCGCACCTGGCGAGCATTCGATCCAGCCTCCCCTTCATACACTTTTTTGACGGCTTTCGCACCTCCATGGAAATCCAGAAGATAGAGCTCATAGACTACGAAGACATGGCCGAGCTCGTGGATTACGAGGCCATCGATCATTTTCGGGAGCGCTGTATGAATCCGGAGTACCCCCAGCTCCGGGGCACCGCACAGAACCCGGACATCTTCTTTCAGAACCGGGAGGCCGCCAACCCCTTTTTTGACAGGATTCCACACATCGTACAGGAAGAAATGGACCGGGTCGGCGATCTGGTGGGACGCAAGTACCGCCTTTTCGACTATGTGGGGGACCCTGAAGCCGATCGAGTGGTGATGTCCATGGCCTCGAGCTGCGACGTGATCGAGGAGACGGTCAACCATCTCAACGACCTGGGCGAGCGGGTCGGCCTGATCAAGGTGAGATTGTACTACCCCTTTGCCCAGGAGGCCTTTCTGAGGGCCCTTCCGGGAACCACCGAAAGCATCGCCGTCCTGGACCGGACCAAGTGCCCCGGAGGCATCGGCGAGCCCCTGTATCAGGACCTTTGCACGGTATTCCAGGACCGGGCCGACAAGCCGAACCTGGTGGGCGGCCGCTACGGCCTCGGAAGCAAGGATTTTACCCCCACCATGGTCAAGGCGGTCTTTGACAATCTGCGCTCCGCCGTTCCCAAGAACCACTTCACGGTGGGCATTAAGGACGACGTGACCTACACCTCCCTGGAGCCGGGGGAGCAAATCGACACCTCTCCCCAGGGCACGGTCCGTTGCAAGTTCTGGGGGCTGGGGGCGGACGGAACCGTGGGGGCCAACAAGAACGCCATCAAGATCATCGGCGAAAACACGGACATGTACGCCCAGGCCTACTTCGCCTATGATGCCAAGAAATCCGGCGGCATCACCATGAGCCATCTGCGCTTCTCTCCCCACCGGATCCAGTCGCCCTACCTGCTCACCCGGGCCGACTTCATCGCGTGCCACAACCCTGCCTTTGTGGACGAATACGACGTGCTGGAAGGCATCCGCGAGGGCGGGACGTTTCTGCTGAACTCCTCCTGGAGCCGCGAAGACATGGAGGACAAGCTCCCGGACCGCATGAAGCGCACCCTGGCCCAAAAGAACATCGCGTTCTACAACATAGACGCGGTGAAGATCGCCTCTGAGTTGGGGCTCGGAGGCCGCATCAACATGATCATGCAGGCCGCCTTCTTCAAGATCGCCGATGTGATCCCCCCTGAGGAGGCCTTCGACTACATGAAGGACGCCATTCGAAAGACCTACGGAAAAAAGGGCGACAAGGTGGTCCAAATGAACATGGACGCGGTGGATCGAGCGGTGGACGCCCTGGAGAAGATCGAGGTCCCCGACACCTGGGCCGACGCCGGTCACGAGGCCTATGCGCACCGCGAGGAGCCTGAGTTCGTCCAGGAGGTCATGCGACCCATGCTCGCCCAGGAGGGCGACAAGCTTCCGGTGAGCAAGATGCCGCCCGACGGAATATTCCCCACGGCCACCACCCAGTACGAAAAGCGGGGGATCGCCATCAACGTGCCGGAATGGCAGCCGGAAAACTGCATCCAGTGCAACCAGTGCTCCTTTGTCTGCCCTCACGCGGTGATCCGGCCGGTCCTGGCCCGAGAAGAGGACCCGGCAGAGGCCCCGGAAGACTTTGTGACCGTGGAGGCCAAGGGCAAGGAGCTCAAGGGGTACCGCTACCGCATCCAGATCAGCCCCCTGGACTGCACCGGCTGCGGCAACTGCGCCCAGGTGTGTCCGGCCAAGAACAAGGCCCTGGTGATGAAGCCCCTGGGCACACAACGAAAACAGGTGACCAACCACGCCTTTTCCCTCGATCTTCCCAGGCTGGGCAATGTCATGCCCGTGACCTCGGTCAAGGGAAGTCAGTTCCGGCAGCCGCTCTTCGAGTTTTCCGGGGCCTGCCCGGGTTGCGGTGAGACCCCCTATGTCAAGGTGATAACCCAGCTCTACGGGGACCGGATGCTCATTGCCAATGCCACGGGCTGCTCCTCCATCTACGGCGGCTCGGCCCCCAGCTGCCCTTACACGGTGAACGAGCACGGCCACGGCCCGGTTTGGGCCAACTCTCTCTTTGAAGACAACGCGGAGTACGGCTTCGGCATGGAGCTCGCCGTGAGCTACCGGCGAGAAGCCCTGGCCTCGAATATCCGCCGGGCTTTGGAAGGAGAACTCCCGGACGAGCTCCGCGAGGCCCTGGAGGGTTGGCTGGAGCATCAAAACGATGCGGAGCGATCCCGGGACCTGGGCGACCGGATCGTGGAGCTCATAGAGGGCCGGCTCATGGACCCCGAGGTGGAGGTGGACGAGGCACTCCTGGAGGTCCTCGAGCAGAGCGACTATCTGACCAAAAAGTCCGTCTGGATCTTCGGCGGAGACGGCTGGGCCTACGACATCGGCTACGGCGGCCTGGATCATGTCCTGGCCGCCGGCCGGGACGTAAATGTGCTGGTGCTGGACACCGAGGTATACTCCAACACCGGAGGCCAGTCCTCCAAGTCCACCCCCACCGGGGCGGTGGCCAAGTTCGCGGCCTGCGGCAAGCCCACCCGAAAAAAGGACATGGGCCGCATGATGATGACCTACGGGTACGTCTATGTGGCGTCCGTGGCCATGGGCGCCAACAAGAACCAGTTCATGAAGGCCCTGGTGGAGGCAGAGAGCTACCAGGGTCCTTCCATTCTCATCGCCTACGCCCCCTGTATCAACCACGGGATCAACATGGGCATGAGCCAGGAAGAGATGAAAAAGGCCGTGGAGACCGGCTACTGGCCTCTGTACCGATTCGACCCCAGACTCAAGGACGAGGGCAAGAATCCCTTCACGCTGGACTCCAAGGAACCCACGGGCGACTTTCGCGAGTTCCTCATGGGCGAGGTCCGGTACTCCAGCCTGACCCGCACCTTCCCTCAAAGTGCGGAAAAGCTCTTTAAAAAGGCAGAAGAGGATATGCGGGAGCGATACGAGACCTATAAGCGGATGGCGGAAGAAGAAAAGGAGGCGCAGAAAGGGTAATCCCCTTTGGGGTTATTTCTTTCCTTCCCATTCCACCAGACCCTGATATGTCGGGGGCCTTCGCCGCCTCAGCCGCTCCACGTCCTCGACGCTGGTGAGGTCATAGTGGATGGGCGTGATAGTGATGCGCTTCTCCTTGAGGGCGGCGCCGTCGGTGTCCGGGTTTTCCGGCTCCACCGGAATCTCCCCGCTCAGCCAGTAATAGGCGTTTCCCCGGGGGTCGATGCGCCGTTCGAAGCGCTCCTTGAACCGGCTGACGCCCTGACGGGTCACGGACACCCCGGCGATCTCAGAGGGAGGCAGGGCCGGAATGTTAACATTGAGAGCCGTGCCGGGCCGCAGGCCGTTCTCGGTGAGGTACCCTATTAGCTCCCGCGCAAACGCGGCGGCCAGGCGGAAGTCCGGATCCCGAAGCGTGTCCAGGGAGACGGCTGCCGAGCGAATACCCAGAAAGGCGCCTTCAGTGGCCGCGGAGACCGTGCCCGAGTAGAGCACGTTAACACCCACATTGGCTCCGAGGTTGATGCCTGAGAGTACGACATCGGGCGGAGTCTCCAGGAGCTCCTGCACGGCAATCTTGACGCAGTCCGCCGGTGTGCCGCTCACTGCATGCCCGAAAAAGGCTCCGGAGCGCCACACCGGCCGAACCCGCAGGGGCGAGCTCAAGGTAATGGCGTGGCCCACGGCGCTCATCTCCATTTCCGGTGCCACCACATGGACCTCGAAGTCCCGGCTGAGCTCCTGATGGAGCGCCAGAAGCCCAGGCGCATGGATTCCGTCATCGTTCGTGAGTAAAACCCTCATGGTCCTGCATCCTCCTTTTTGGGAGTTTCGGGGACACCATACTTAATTCGGGACACATTTTGCGTCATACAAGACAGTGCCGCCCCCCCGAATTAAGTATGGTGTCCCCGAAACTCTTATAGCTCCATCTCTGTGCCGGTGCAATTTGAAACCAAAGCCGTCCCGGGTTTTCATTGCGCCCCGGCACAATCTGCTGTATAGGGGAGTATCGTCGGCCCGTAGCTCCCTTCCCGAAAAACCAAGCCGCACCGGGGACACCACGGTTTGAGCGAACCGCACGAAAACCGGGAAGCACTCTACCTCAAAGAGCTGGAGACTGTTCTTCGGTTCAGCGCGCTCGTCAACTCCAGCCTGAATATCGAGACCGTGCTCGATAATGTCATGCAATGGACCGAGGAGTTCATGGAGGCCATGGCCAGCACAGTGTACGAGCTGGACGAGGCCATGGGAGAGCTCTTCGTTCGACTCGCCCGGGGCGAAAAGGGAGAGCCCGTTCAGGACATTCGCCTCCGAGTGGGCGAGGGCATAGCCGGTCACGTGGTGCAGACCGGAGAACCCCTGATTGTACAGGACACCGAAAAAGACGCCCGGTTCAGCAATAAGTACGACCGAATGACCGGCTTTGACAGCCGGTCCATGATCTGCGTTCCCCTGGTCGTCCGCGAAAGGATCGTGGGGGCTCTCCAGGTGATCAACAAGAAATCCGGCAACGGATTCACCCACACGGATCTGGAGCTCCTCACCGCCGCCTCCCAGCAGATCGCCGTGGCCCTGGAAAACGCCAAGCTGTACCAGCGCCTCCGGCGCAAGTTCCAGCTCACGGAGCAGGAGCTTCTCAAGACCCAGGAGCGGCTCATTCGAAGCGAGCGGTTGAGCGCCATGGGTCACCTGGTCCAGGGTGTGGCTCACGAGATCCGCAACCCCGTCATGACCATCGGGGGCTTTGCGCGCAGAATAAAGGCCCGGGCGAATGACGAGAACAGCCTCTCCCGGTACGCCGACATCATCATCGAGGAAACCATGCGCCTGGAGACCCTGGTGCAGCAGGTGCGGGAGTTTTCCGAGGTCCAGTCCGCCACCCTGAAATCGAGCCGAATCGAGGCGGTCATAGAGGAGATTTCACCCGGGTTGGAGGCCCTGGCCCGGGACTTTCAGGTCGACTTCCGGCTGCACATGGACGACGATATTCCTCCGGTGAACATGGACTGCTCCCAGATCTCGCGCGCCCTTATGAACATCGCCCGCAACGGGCTCGAGGCCATGCAGCCCGGCGGAACCCTGGAGATTCGAGTCCTGCGGGAGGAACACCACCTGTGCATCCGCATCACGGACACCGGAAAGGGCATCGCCGAGGACCAGGTCCGTTCGGTCTATGATCCCTTCGTGACCTCCAAGACCCGCGGGGGCGGCCTCGGTCTGACCATGGCTCACCAAATAATGATGAATCACCATGGAGAGATTCGAATACAAAGCGCCGAGGGCCGGGGAACGTCGGTCAAGATCCGTATTCCGTTTCCCCCCTACGCATCCCTGAACAGCCGAAAAGACGCGGGGCCGTCCGCCCAAGAAAAGTCCGCGGATTCGCTGAACCCCCCGATGGAATTGAAAACCTCGGACCAGGAGGTTACATGAAACAAAAAGGCAAGAGCCGCACCGGTCTATGGATCCTGGTGCTCCTCATTCCGGCGGCGGCCGGGGTGGCGGCGTATTTCGCATTTTCAAAGCCGATCGACGAACCTACTGCCCCGGCGGCCCCTTCACGAGACCATCAGGGGACGGACCAGGTACGGGTCGAACAGCCGGGCCCATCTCAGGATGGACCGCAGGTCGGGCAAAACCAAGCCGAACCCTCAACCGCTTCCCAGGCTCAACGGCAACCGATCCAGGACCGGCCCGTGTCCCCGACCGGCCGGCAGGTCCAACCGGGCCTCGGGGAGAGCCCCGACAGGACCCCCGAGGGCGTCAGCGGGGGGAGGCTGCCAGCCGGTGAGATGGGGCCTGCTCCGGAGATAGAGGGCCTCGAGGACGAGTGCGCGCAGATCGAGCAGGACGTTCGGGACTTTTTCCTCTACCTGGACGACAAGGCGTATGTGCGCCGGCTGATCGGAGACAAGCAAGCGTGGGCCGTGTTCACCCAGGCGCTGGCCAAGCTGAGCGCCCACCCTCCGGTTCCGGCCGGAGAAGGCCTGGATCCCGCCCTCATGGCCAGAAACATCTATCACCTGTTTCGAACCCTGGACGACGGGGAAATCCTTCTGGCCAAGGAGGTGATTCAACACGAATCCGACACCCTGGAGCTCAACCTGGACATCTTCTACCGCTGGCTGACCCTCGGGGACCGCTGTCCCGACCCCGAAGGCCTCCGGCCCTCCCAGGAAGTTTTCTATCGCTACGCCGGCTTCTTCCTGAACACGATCGGCGGCCGCTCCTACCTGTTCCGGCGGCCATCCCGACTGCGGCTTCTCATCAGCTACTATGCGATCCTCCTTGTTCACCATGCGGATCGAGAAGGAAGAAACACCTTCGGCATCGACATCCTTCCCATGGCAAAGCAGATGCGAAAGGACATGTCCCGGTATACCGACTACCATTATCTGGAATACTACCTGGAACGGCTCAATGCCGTGGAGGAATACTATCAAGGCAGAAGATAAGAGTACATCTGTTCCACCCAATGGAGAACACCGGCCCGAAACCGGCCGTCCGGCTTCAAGACCGATTCGGAAAACACCAGGCGGCCGATGCGCTCGAGCGGGTCGGCCTCAGCGGACGGCCCGCCGCCTTCCAAAGGCGGCCCGTCGGCCAGAATCACCTGACGCTCGCCGCGGATCTCCTCCAGGTCTGCGGCCTCTCCCATCCACCGGGCTCGCTTTGTACCAGGGTACCATGCATAGAGACCGGCCCGGGGGGAGGGACTCCTCAAGGCCCCTGCTCCGCCTCTAAACAAAAGAAGATGCGCCCCCTGAATCGATCCCGGCTGCGTCGTCGCAGGCAAGCCGTGCTTCGCGGTTTTCGAGGGGTCCAGGAAGGAGCGCAGGTGCAGGAGCTCCAAGGGGACCACGCCTTGCGAGGCCTCGAGCTGGGTCAGCACCGGAAAGGCTCCGGTGAGACGGGGGTTCAGTTCCACCGGCACCACTCGGCCCCGGTCCCGGTCCACCAGCAGGTCGAGCCCGAACACCCCCCGGTACCCCATGGAAGCCAGGACGCGGGCCGCGGCCAGGCCCTGCCTGCGGGCCTCCGCCTCCAGTTCCCGCCCCCATGACACCCCTCCCCAGGAGTGCCCCCCGAACACCCCGTTCGACACCACCCCGCCCAGCCAGGGCGGATCTATGATCTGCCTCTGTAAGGGGGAGACAAAGGCTAGGTGGCCGTAAATGCAGCTTGTCACACTGCACGGCTCGCCCTCAACAAAGGCCCGCACTGAAACCCGCCTCAAACGCCTTCCCTGCCACTGCCCGGATCCAAGGCGCTCCCGAAGCCGCCCGTGGTCCTCGGCGCGGCTCAGAAAAAACGTGGAACGGCCTCCTCCTCGAAGCACATCAGGGAGCTGAATCACCAGACGGGGGCCCATTTCCCGAGCCCAGGATTGGTAAGGACGCTCCTGAAACCGCTCGAAAGAGACGATCCGGCCGGGAACGGCCGGAAGCCCCAGGGAGGCGACCATCCTCTGAAAAAAGGCCCGGTCCGACGTGCGCAACCGAAGGGCTGCGGGGTTGGCCACAACACGCCATCCCCTTTGTGCTGCGAGACGTTCGATCTCGAACGACGACTGGTACAGGAGCAGGAAGACGGGCTGTTGCAGACCTGCGAGGTAGCGGCGGGTGAGGGGGTGGGCAAGAAGGGCTGCGGTGTCCCGGGCCTCCGGCAGGGGGCTTCCGGCGGCCTCCTCGAGACAAAAAACCTCTGCTGCCCGGCGAAGGGCGGGCAAATCCCCGGTTCGGCGAATGCAGGCGATCCGGTAGCCCGGAACCAGCCCCGAGAGGCCCGAGCGGGGATACGCAGTCACACCGAGCCCGACCAGCGTCCCCTTCAGGCCCGCGAGCCGTTGCAAAACCATTTCCTCATGCAAAGAACCCACCGCCCCGCCGATCCTCTACTGGTTCCCGGGAAAAAAGCAGGCCACGAATCTACCGAAGCCGGCCGGCTCGAGCTCCGGGAGCTCCCGGCTGCACGGGGCCCGGTGGGCCTTTCTGCAACGCACGTAAAAGGGACACCCCACCGAGTCCACCTTGTCCCGCTCCACCTCCAGCAGGGTGTTGTAGCGCGGGATCTGCTCGGTGAGACCGAACTTGGGCAGGGCGTCGATCAATGCCCGGGTGTAAGGATGGAGGGGCTGGTGAATCACCTCTTCCGCCGTTCCCATCTCCATGAGCCGCCCCCGATAGATAACCGCGATGCGGTCACACAGATAACGCGCAGCAGCCAGGCTGTGGGTGATGAACAGGATGGTGACTCCGAACCGCTTTCGCATGTCGAGAATGATGTTGAAGATCTGGGCGGAGTAGGAAGCATCCAGCATGGAGGTAGGCTCGTCCGCCACCACGAAATCAGGCTCCAGAACCATGGCCCGGGCAATGGCCGCACGCTGTCTCTGGCCGCCGCTGAGCTGGTGGGGATACCGGTTGGCGAATGCCTCGGGCGGGGACAACCCCACGGATTGAATCATGTCCAGGACCCGCTTCGTGCGCTCCGGGCCCCGGCCGGCCCGGTGAATTATCAGCGGTTCGGCCACGCTCTCGTAAATGGAAAGCTGGGGGTTGAGTGACTGGTAGGGGTCCTGAAAGATCATCTGCACCCGGCGGCGGTAGGCCTTGAGGCGGCCGCCGCGGAACTCGGAAACCGCCTCTCCGTTCAACAGGATCCGGCCCGCACCCGGGGTTTCCAGGCTCACGATGAGCCGCCCCGCCGTGGTCTTTCCGCTTCCGCTCTCGCCCACCAGACCGAAGATCTCTCCCGGCTGGATTTCCAGATTGACCCCGTGGAGGGCCTTGACCTCACCAACGGCCCTCCCTCCGAACAGGGACGTCTTGATTCGGTAGGTCTTGGAGACATCCTGTAGACTCAAAATGGGTTCAGACATCATGGAAACCACCCTAAAGCGAAGGAGCGACCCTCGCTGTTATTCTCCCCCCGTCACCCGGAAAGGCAGCGGCCGCATAAAACCCGGTGGGTGGGAGAGACCTCCAGCCAGTCGGGACACTCCTGACTGCACTCCGCTGTCGAGGCGGGGCACCTATCGCTGAAACGGCAACCCGGCGGAGGATCCACCAGGCTCGGCGTCTCTCCGGGAATGGGGACCAGGTCCCGTTTCTCTCCGGTGAGAATCGGATAGGAGGCCAGCAGGGCACGGGTATAGTAATGTTTGGGATCGCCGAACACCTCCGCCCGGCTTCCGTACTCTACAAGCTGCCCGGCGTACATGACCCCGATCTCGTGACACACATCCGCCACGATGGAGATGTCGTGGGAGATGAAAATGATGCTGATGCCCAGGTCCTGCTGAAGCGCCTTGATTTCCTCCAGGATCTGGTTCTGGACGATCACGTCCAGGGCCGTGGTGGGCTCGTCCGCAATGATGAGGTCCGGATTGCAGGCCAGGGCCATGGCGATTATGGCACGCTGCTTCATGCCCCCGCTGTACTGGTGGGGATAATCGTGCATTCGGTCGTGGGGGAGGTTCACCATCTGAAAAAGACCTTCCACCTGACGAAGCGCCTCCTGTTCGGACAGGTCCGGGGTGTGGGTGAGAATGGCCTCGGCGATCTGCTTTTCCACGCGTTGCACCGGGTTCAAGGCGTTCATGGCGGCCTGAAAGATCATGGCGATCTGGTTCCAGCGGACCCGGCGCATCTCCTCTTCGGTCTTTTGAAGAAGGTCCTCTCCCTTGAACAGGATCCCCCCTTCCCTCACCTCCCCGTTGGAGGGAAGGAGCCCCATGAGGGTCATGCCCACGGTCGTCTTTCCGCACCCCGACTCGCCCACCAGCCCCAGGCTGCGGCCCTTCTTCACGGAAAAGGAGACCCCGTCGACAGCGCGCATGAACCCCCGCTTGGTGCGGTACCCCACGGTCAGGTTTTCCGCTGTGAGGAGAACCTCCTCCGCGGAAGCGGCGGTCACGCTCTTGGCCGGCTCGTGGTTCACGACGTATCTTCCTCCCTGCGCAGCCGGGGGTCCAAAACCTCGTCCATGGCGCGGCCCAGCATGTAGAAGGACAGCGTGATCAGCGAGATACAGATTCCAGGGGGCAGCAGCCAGTAAGGGGCCTGAAACATGTGACCGGTCTTCCACACCCACTGGAGCATCATGCCCCAGCTGACCGTGCCCGGGTCCCCGAACCCCAGGAACGCCAGTGCCGCCTCGATGGTGATGGCCGAGGTGACGCGGAACGTCATGTAGAGAAACGACAAAGGCAGCACATTGGGCATGATATGGCGGAAGATGATCCGCACATGGCCGGCCCCGGCCACTCGAGCGGCCTCGATAAAGGGCCGCTGCTTCAGGGACAGGGTCTGGGAGCGAATCACCCGAGAAACCCCGGGCCAACGGAAAAGCCCTATGATGAGCACGATCGTCCAGATGTTGAGCTGCCCGAAGAGGGCCGCGAGCATCAGTACGAAGAGCAGGGTCGGCATGACCATGATGATGTCGGCCACCCTCATAAGAAAGGTGTCCACGGCCCGGCCCATGTACCCGGCGGTCATGCCGATGGCGGTGCCCAGGACCACGGTCATGAAGGCGGCGGAAACACCCACCAGAAAGGCTATGCGCGCACCGGCCAGGAGTTGGCTCAAGATATCCCTGCCCATGAAATCCGTGCCCAGCCAGTGCTTCATGGATGGGCCGACCGAGCTGGAGATCTGGGGATCCACCCCGGTCATGGGCCGGTACATGGGGTCGATCCAGGGTGGAATGACGCTCGTTGCGGCCATGACGCCGAAGAGGATCAAAAGGCCCACTCCCACCTTTCCCAGAGGGTTCTGAATGAACACGGACCACCCTTCCATGAAGTTCGCCAGCCGGCGGGATCGCTTCACTTGTGTGGGGTCGAATGGCTGTCCGCTGTCCATGGGTGCGCGGCCTCCGGCTCAATAGCGAATTCTAGGGTCCAGATAGGCATATAGAACGTCCACGATTACATTGGCCAGAAGCACAACCAGGGCGATGAGAAGAAAGGCCGCCTGGGCCAGAGGGTAATCGCTGTGGCTCACAGCAAAGACCAGCTCCCTGCCGATGCCGGGCCAGGTAAAGACGGTTTCGGTCAGGGCCCCGCCGTTGATGGAAAACGCCAGGCTCAGTCCGACCCCGGTGACCACAGGAAGCGCCGCGTTCCGGGCCGCATGGCGGTTTCGCACCTCTTTGTCCGTCAGGCCTTTGGCCCGGGCCGTAAGAATGTAGTCCTCTTTCAGGGTGTCGAGCATACTGCTGCGCATCACTAGCAGGCTGGAGCCGAAGTGAATGAGAAAGAGGGTGGTCAGGGGAAGGACCATATGATAGCCGATGTCCAGGGCCTTGGCGAAAAACCCGGCATCCGGATCGAGCCACACGTCTTCGGAGATCATCCCGGTGATGGGAAACCACCCCAGCTTATAGGCGAAAATCCATATGAGCAGCAGGGCCAGCCAGGGAAGAAAGACCGTGTGGGTAACCAGGGAGCCGATGGTGAGCCAGGTGTCCGTCCGTTTTCCCTTGCGCCAGGCCGCAATCTTCCCCAGGGCGATTCCCACCAGGGCCGACAGGATGGTGGAGGTGGTGAACAGAAGAATAGTGTTGGGCAGCTTCTCCTGAATGATCTCCAGCACGGGCTGCCCGTAGTGAAAGGAGGTCCCGAACTCCCCTCGAAAAAAATTCTTCAGGTAGATCGCATACTGGGTCCACAGCGACTGATCCAGACCCAGGACCTCCACGAGCCTCTCTGCGTCCTCGGGGGTCATGGTGGGGTCCACCATGCGCTCCACCGGATCTCCCGGGGCCAGTCGAAACAGCAGAAACAGGGCGGTCTGAATGATGAAAAAGATCACCACCACCTGGATCAGCCGCCGAAAAACAAAGCTCCTCAGCTCCAAGGGGCCTCCTCAAAACAATCTTCCGCCCATGCTGCGCGGTACGGATCACACGCAGGGGCCGGGTGCCTTGTCATTTGGGTTTCAAGTTACAGAAAGACCAGGTGTTGCCTATCCCCTCCAGCATGGGAACCCACCCCTCGAACCGGTCCGTTCGAACCGCCTCGATCAGGTGAGGGTTGTACAGGGGAAGATAAGGGGCATCGTGCATGATGATCCGCTGCATCTCGTAGATCAGCTTCTGCCGTTCATCCGGATCCATGGTGCGAACGGATTGTTCGGCCAGCTCATCATAGCGGGGGTTGTTGTACCCGCTCATGTTCCAGCCCCTAGGCTTGTCGTTCTCCGAGAGGAAAAACGTCCGCAGATAGTCCGGGTCCAGGCTCAGGCTTCCGTAACCCAGCACGAACATATCGAAATCGTGCCGTCCCTTGACCTGGTCCAGCAGGGATCCGAACGCCATGGGCTTCGCCGACACCGGCAGGCCGGCCATGCGAAGCCACTCCTGAATCATGACCCCGGCCATGGCCCGGGCCGGATCATAGTCGGCCGGGGGCGTCAGGAGGATGACGTCCTCCATGGGCCGGCCATCGGGCAGGCGGATTCCCTTACCGGTGACCATCTCGCCTTTCTCGTTCACCGGCGGGGTGTCCCAAGTGAACCCCGCCTCCTTGAGTATCTCATAGGCCTTCTGAATCCGCTCACTGCGGAGGAGCCCCTTGTCAGCGTATTCCGGAACATCCGGGCAGAACCAGAAAACGTTGCCCGGCGGCACAATGGAGGTCATCATGGTCCCGTACCCCTGAAGGACGCGGAGCATGATGAAGTTCCTATCGATTAAATATGCGATCGCCCGGCGAAGGGCCACATTGTCGAATGGGGCCTTGCGCACATTGAATCCCAGGTAGTACAAGGCGCTGCGCTCGTTGGTATAGAGCCTGATCTTGTCGTGGCTGTCCAACTCCTCGATGTACCCGGGCTGAATCCGCCACCAGAACATGTCCACATCGCCCTTCTGGAGGGCCATGACCGCGGCATCCGAGGTGCCGAACACCTTGAAGATGATCCCGTCGATGTACGGGCCGAGCTTTCGACCGGCAATCTCGAGCCCCTGGCCGAAGAAGTGTTTGTTGGTCTTCATGAAGACATAGGCGCCCTTTTTCCACTCGTTGAGGACAAAAGGCCCCGTTCCCACAGGGCGCTCTATTCGATGGTTTCTAAGGGTGGCCAAGGGTTTCTCGGTTTTGATCGCCTCCTCGACAATAGGCAGCCACTGCTTTTTCTGCACGATCGGGGTGGTGAGGGTCCGCTCCCGGAAGATGGCCATGGGCTCGTCCAGGTGAAAACGCACCGTGTGATCGTTCACCACCTCCACTTCCCGTACGAACTTCCACTTGTAATAGCTGCGAGAGTCCTTGAAGTCCTTGATGACCTTCACGGTGAAGGCCACATCCTCAGCGGTGAACGGGGTACCGTCCGACCACTTCGCCTTGCGCAGCTTGACCGTGTAACTGAGAGAGTCCTCGTCAAACACCGGGGCGCTTTCCGCCAGCCAGGGGGTGAGCTCGAGGTTTTCCGGTTCGTAGACATAGAGTGGATAGTACATGAGGCCGATGACCTTCTTGGACCACGTATCGCTACCCAGCCATACGTTCAGGGTCTTGGGCTCCTCCAACAGCCCGACCTTGATCAAGTCGGCCGCCTGAGCCCGGGGAACTGCGACTCCACCGTTCGCCAGGAGTCCCACTCCGAGAATGAAGAGACAAAGAAGCAAAACAGGCGCTCCGAACCGGCGGTGTTTCATGGTCAGCATATCGGGTTCCTCCCTGTACGTTTTGATGATGGATTCTTCATTTGGTGAACCTTATTTTCAATAAAATCGATGACCTTTCCCTCCAAGCGAACCCCGTCGAGTCGATTGATGCGGGGGATCCCTCCCGGGCTCACACAGTTGATCTCCACGAGCCTGTTTCCGATAATGTCGATCCCTACGAAGAACAGCCCGTCCTGTTGCAACCGGGGTTTGAGCACCTCGCAGATCCTTCGCTCCTCTTCCGTGATGTGATGCCGGAACGCCCGGGCGCCTGCGTGTATGTTGGTACGAAAATCCCCGTCCCGCGGCCTACGGCGCATGGCCCCCAGAATCTCACCGTTGAGCAGGAGGATGCGCACGTCTCCCTCCTCCTGGACCCTCTCCAAATACTCCTGGACCATGATGGGCTCCCGGTCCGGGTAAGCCCGGAATGCCCGCACATAGTAGTTGATGAGAGAATGTAAATTTTCCCGATCCCGAACGCTGACCTTGATGACGCCTTCCCCGCCGAAACGCTGAAGCGGCTTGACCACCATGGAACCGCCGAACTCGTCGATGATTTTTTTCAACCTCCCGGGATCCCTGGAGATGTGGGTCTCGGGGATGATGTGGGGGAAGTTCAGGGTGTAGAGCTTGCTGTTGGCGAACAGCTGGCCCCGCGTGCTGTTGATCATGAAAACCCGGTCATTGACCGGGTCCAGGAACTCCATGGCCTGATAGTTGAGCGGGGGGTTCTTTCGAAGGAACAGGGCGTCGAGCTCCGTAATCGTCTCGAAGATGAGCTCATCGCGTTTGAGGCACTGAATCAGGGAACGCCAGTAGCGCTTCATGGACTGGTCGGAAGCCACTGTAATGTTCCGCATGCGGGCCACGACTTCGTTTTTTCGAATGTAGACATCATGTGGCTCAAGGAAACAAACGGTGTGTCCGCGCTGATTGCACTCGTACATGAGGTGGCTGGTGGTTTCGTTGGTGGGATCAATGGAATCCAGCCGGTCCATGAGGAACGCGATTCTCATTCAATCCTTCCTTCAGCCTGAACGTAGGGCTTGTCTGGTTTGCCCGGCATTATGGCTTTGCCCCTGTTCTGCTCTCTATTGAACCGCCCTGCCCGGATTCGAGGAATGATGCGGTGAAGGCAATGATACGGGCAGCGATGTCCACACCCGTACATTTCTCCAGCCCCTTGAACCCGGGGCTGTAGTTCACGTCCACGACCAGCAACGTGTCATCCGCTTTTTGTATCATATCCACCCCGGCGATATCAAGCCCCACGGCCGCGGTCGCCTTCACGGCCACGTGTTCCATGGACTTCGAGAGGGGAAGGGCCTCTGCCCGTCCGTGCAAATGGACGTTCGCCCGAAACTCGCCTCTGCGAGGCCGAAGGGCCATGGCCGACACGGCCCTCCCTCCCATAACCAGAACGCGGATGTCCCGCCGCCGGTCCTCCGGCGGAACGAACTCCTGAAGCACAAGCCCCTGCCCCAATGCCGGGGGGCGTTCTCGAAAGAGACGCAGGGCCCCGCCGGCGTCTTTTACAAGAAAGACCCCTCGACCCTGCCGGCCCTGGGCGGTCTTGATCACGAACGGCCGCGACCCGAGCTCCCGAGCGGCCGCCGCCAGGTTGCGCTCATTGCTTGCGTAGCAGGATTCAGGAATCGGGACCTCTTGCCGGGCAAGGGCCTGAAGCACCCGGAACTTGTTCCGGGCCCGCGCCACCGCCTCGGAGTTGTTCACCATTCTAATGCCCATGCCCTCCATGTGACGCAACAGCGCCAGAGGGTACTCGAGGATGGTCGATCCCACCCTCGGAAGCACCACCTCCGGAAGAACGGCCTTTTTGAGATGACCGACCCGAAACCCCATGGGAGTCACCGTAAGGTACACCCTGGCCGGGTGCAGGAGCATCGCCCCATGTCCCTGGGCCCGGGCCGCCTCCATGAGCCGTCGGTTGGGATGGTACCGGTGATTTCGAAGGCTGAGGATGCCCACAAGCAATTGAATCGCCCCTTTGATTGGGTTACGATGACCGGATGGGGTCCCTGAACCGGCCCCCTAAAAGGCGGCACACCTGACAAGCTGCAATTGGAAACGTTCAATGCAGGCTGACATAAATTTCAAACACCCCTTGTACACTCTTTCGGGCGCAGGGTGGTGTTTGATCACATGACAAGGCTCGATCCAGTGTCTCAAACCCAGAAAACCGACCCCATATCCTACCATTTTCGCCGGCCGGAACAGATTCCCGGTCCGTCTCTTGCGGCCATCCGTGATCTGGTGGCCCTTGGGGGGGCCGTGGGCACCTCGTGGATCGAAGAGATGCTTCGAAAGGCCTATCTCATCGGCTATGCCGAGACCGCAGGAGGCCGAGTGGTCGGCTGCGAGGTCCTCAAGCACCCGAAAGACACATACCGAAAAAAGATCGAAGCCGCTGCAGGCATAGATCTTTCCGGTTACCTGGAGCGGGGATATGCCGCAGTGGCCGAAGGGTACCGGGGCCGCGGCATTCTAGGGGCCATTGTGCGGGGGCTCATTGAACACTCCCACAACCGAAAGACCTATGTGACCACTCGAACGGACAACCACCCCGTGGTGTGGTTGACGGAAAAAAACGGCATGCATCTGGCCGGACGGTATGTAAATCCCCGCACCGGTCACGAGATCGGTGTGTTCATCAATCGTTAGGACAGAGTTCCGCCGCCTTCCTCCAGCCGGCCGTGCAGCTTGCGAAGCCGGTGGCTCAGGACCCTACAGATGTGAAGCGCGATCTTGGGGTACTCCCGAACGATCTCTTCGAACTCCCGCTTGTGCAGGACCAGGAACCGGGAGTCTTCCTCTGTTCGAATGGTGGCGGAACGCACCTGGTCTTCGAAAAGGGCCATCTCACCGAAATAGTCACCGGAGTGGATCGTGTCCAGTTTGATCTCCTCCTGCCCTCCCTTTTTCTTGATGACGGAAACCTGCCCGGAGACGATCATGTACATGGTCTCGCCGGGCTCTCCTTCCCGAATCACGTCCTCTCCCGCGGCAAAGTCCGTCTCCTCGGTTACCGATGCAATGGCCGCCATTTCTCCCACGGCAAGGTCTTCAAAGATCCGGATGCCTCGAAGGTGAAGGATCTTGTCCGGTATGCTGATGCTCGTCTCCATGTCCGTCTCCTTGGGGGAGGAGGCATTCCGCTCTGCGATTTCCCGGGCCACGAACCGAACGTGGGCGTTTTCCGCCTCGAGAAAACGCTCGCAGGCCTCTGTTCCCACATGTTGAAAGCCGCCCGCTTCGATCACCTTGAGGGTCAGCATCACGGTCACCCAGTCATGCTTGTCCAGGAGATGGCGGCATAATGGGGCCCCGTCTTCGAAAAACGTCTCCATCCGGAACTCCTTTCGAGCCACCGCAAACACCTCGGAAGACTGCGAATCCTCCAGCAAGGGGACCATGAGCCTGGACAGCCCGCGGCCCAAAGAGTCCTCCAGCGCCTCCACGGCGTTAGACCGCTGGCGTGCATCCGCGGAGAACAGCCCGCGCCAGATCAGGCGCATCCGGCCGGAGCCATCCTGGGTGGAGAGCACCCTCAGGACCATGTCCAGCCGGTCCCGCTTTTTCTGGAGCAGGTGGTCGATCAGAAGGTCCCGCTGGGGGCTTTCCTGTATTCGGCGCAAGGCATCGGCCTCGATCAGGTTGCGGTACGCCCGTTCCAGATGCCCCCTGGCGAATCGAAGAACCTCCACGTCCCGGACTTCCAGGGTTTCCAGAAGCTTGAACACGTTCTCCCGCAGCCGGGGGTCGGGTAGGCCCAGGGATTCGATGAGAAGCTCCGGGTTCTGGTGCTCCGCGTTTCGAAGCCGACTTACAGCGGTCTGCCGTATGGTTTCCTCCCGATCCCCCAGAAGCCGTATCACCTCCCGAAGGGACTCGTCGTCTATGCGCACGGCATCCAGGGCGGCCTTTTGCACGGTCGCGGACGAATGGCTCAGGTAGGGCAGCACCAGCGCGTTCAGGTCGGAAGGGTCGAGCCGACGAAAAGCTTGCAAGGCGAGCTCAAGAAGATCTTCCCGCTCCGCGGCCTCCAATACCGCCTTCAGATCCGGAACAAAGGCCTGGTCTCCCGAACCTCCGGCTGCAATGATTCCGGCCCGGCGTTGACGCTCTTCATTGGATGCGAGCCAGGACCGCACACTCCGCGCATAGGCCTCGGGATCCTCCCCGTACAGACCGGCCATGGCGCGGGCCCGGAACTCCGGATCCTCACATTCATCGTATACCCGCCGCAGGAATCCTCCGGAAACATTCCGAGGCATCCTGGCCGCCGCTCGCAAAACGGCTGCGGCCAGGTCGGGCTTTTCGGGGTCCATGAACTCCTCGAACAGCTCGACGGCCCGGGAGCCGGCTGATTCCGACAGCAGATCCAGAAGCCCGATACGGGTCCGGTCGTCCTGTTGCGGAAGAACACTGAGGATATGGGCGTCCAGATTTTGGACGCCCAGCGATTGGATGAGGTTCGCATACCACAAGCAGGTGCTTCCTCTGGACTTGAGAAAGGCCTCCACGAGTTGAATCTGAATCTGCTTGTCCTGAAAAATCGCGGTGGCGTCTTCTTCCAGGGACCTCATATCCAGGAGGTTCCGGGAAATGAGATCCAGCAGGATCCGCGAGTACCTTCGTTTGAATATCAGGGAGGTAGTGATCCATACGCTCAGAAACACCAGGGCCACAATGGAGAGGTACCGGGGATGGAAAAATCCCTCGCTGATCATGATAACGCCGGAGCCCACCAGTATCCCGACCCGGACCACGGTGCCACGCAGAAAGGGACGGATCATAGAGCGGTACTCCACGGGGAAAAGGCCCATGAGCACGGCCCGGGCCGGATTGTTGATCGTGGTGCGAAGGATGTTGGTGGACATGCGGGCGTAGATGGCAGTGATGAGATCGAACCGAAGCAGGAAGCCCACAAAGACGATGACATAATTGAACGGGTGAAACATGAGGGCCACCGGGAGTCCCCAGCGCCCGTACACACGCCCGATGAAGAGAAGGATGACGAAGCTGACGATGTTCAGAAATCCCCGCAGATAGCCGAAGAAATCGATCATACCCCCTTCGGTGGCAAAGGAGGCGTCGATGGCGTAATTGAACTGGTAGTTGAGGATGGGGATGACCACGTTGGGAATGAGAGTGAGAAGGATCAGGACCTTCACCAGAGAGGATTCTCGAATCAGGGGAAGCACCTCCTTGAACTCCCGGCTCAGTCCCTTGCGTTTCTTGACCCGTTTGGCTTTGGCGTCGGAGAGGCTCATGGTGGGGAAGATGGCGGCCATGCGGATAACCACGGCCGCACCTGCCAGGGTGGTGCCCAAGTAAACCCAGAGCAGATTGTCGATCCTGACGAACTGAACCACAAAGGGCGTGCCGAAGCTGCCTATGATGCCGCCGATGACTCCTCCGGCGGTGATGAGGGGAAAGAGGCGCTTGGATTGGCGGGTATCGAACAAATCATTGGCCAGGTTCCAAAAGAGCAGCCCCAGAAGCACCTCGTACAGGCTCTTGGCGACAAAGAGCACGGGATAGATGAGCTCGAACCCGAGGGGAATGCACAGGCGGAAGCCCGCCACCGTCACTCCGCACACCACGAACATGTAGGCCAGGAGGCGGCTGCCGGGAAGCCGGGCCATGAAGCCGGAAATCACGCCCATGATCAGGAAGGTGGTGATAGAGTTCACCACATAGATTATCGGGAGATACTCCACTCCGAAACGCTTGAGAAAGGCGGTTTCGGCGAAGTTGTTGAACAGGATGCTGGATGATCGGATCAGGAAAAGGAGCAGTGTGGCCCAGAGAAACAGCCGGATCTCGTCCTCGTAGATCTTCAACCACTTGGCCACCAGCCGGGTCATACGCCCTCCCCAAGCAAACTCCATATCCCCATATCCCGGCCTCGTGTGACTGTCAAGGTATTCCTCATCCACATCAAAAGCGAATGTGTTCCTAATGCCGTCTTAACATCCCGTGCAGAACATAAACCCGTGCAACGTACAAATGC